>NZ_DBNHEF010000052.1:0-43835 GCF_057138825.1 Candidatus Defluviilinea gracilis | reverse complement strand
CTCAATCTGCTCAAACAGGAGAAAACCGCCAAAGGCGGTATGCATGCCAAGCAACTCCAAGCCGCTTGGAACCAGGATTACCTCCTCAAAGTCCTCGCCTCACCGATTTAGATGCGATTGCCCTACGAGTATAGCTCGCTTCATAGGCTATATACTGTTGTAATATATACTAGAGGAAAATACAATCGGCTAGGGCCAGGGGTTTACATCGGTACCAAAATAGAGGAAACCATTAAAAGATGCTCCGACCTCAGACCCTATGATCATCAGCCCGGTCTCCGGATCAAAAAACTGATTTGCATTCCCGCCGCCGGGCATGGATATGCTACCAGACTCAATTTTAACAATCCCCGGAGGCCAGGTATGAAACTGTTTCAGTATATCTAACGTCAACTGCTGGCGGTTATTTCCGTTTATATACGCGAATCCCGTGGTTAATGAAATATCGCGATGTATGCTACCTGAATCTACTGTGTCCAACCCGTTGAAACTGCCAAGCACATGACTACCCGTTGGAATAGAAATCGCATAATTTGGATCCGTTACGACGAGGTAGGTATGTAAAAATGGAACACCTTTCGCGTCTTTTACCAGCCAATGCGTATAGTAAATCCCGTCACTGCCACTTTTTTTGCCATATCCCATAAAGTCGGCTGCAATATCGTCGCCTGCCAAAAACCCACATCGCTCTGTCTGCCGGCCAAACATATCATGGTGAAAGACAATTTCATCGTTAGTGAGCGATTCTGCGTTCTTTAAAAACGTTGGCGCGTTATTTACCCACATACCATAAAATCCATTCCACACCGGATTGCCGGGCTCTCCCGTCCGGTGAAATAAAGGACAGCTTTTTGGGTTTGTCTCGTTGTCCTTGATCTCTTTGGGAGCAAATAACGTTTCTTCACCAGTGAGGGCGTGGTAGCGCAGTTCCAGAAACTGCCGCAGGTACTCGTTCTGGGAGTACGCCAAATTTTCCAAATCCGCTACGGACATATTCGCTGCGGCTTCGCGGGTGATACTTCCCGGCACAAACTGCACCAGAAAGTCAGTCAGAATGATTTTTGCATTATCGGGATTTTCGGAGAAGTACCGTAACTGGTCGGCTTTACGCCCGTTCTGCATAAACGTATTCAGTTCATTTAACTGCGCGTCGGACACTATGTCTGGGTTGCTTGCGTTTTTATACCACTGGGCATACGTGGCGTACTGCCCCGTCCACGTATCGGGATTGTTTGTGCGCAGACCCGCGGCAACCGCTTCGGTGAGTTCACGCGCTGCTTTTTGCTCTGCGGTTTCGGGGATTGCGGTTTCTGTCTCTGTCGCCGTTGGAGTTTCAGTGGCAGGATTTAGCGTAGCAACAGCAACTGTTTCTGTGAAAGTCTGAATAGTCGGCGTAGGTGTTGCGTTGGTACAAGCCGTGAAGAAAACAATCAGAGAAACGAGCAAGAATTTTTTCATGGTTCATCGTCCATTGTCAATGGTCAATCGTCCGAACTCCACCTCGCATACACCGCCTGCGACAATAACCGCCCCGCGCTTTGCTCGCGCGTGACCAGTTCACCCATTTCGATTTTCCCACGAAACCCCTTCATCATATCGTCCATCGCCTGCGCCACGTGGACTGCCGACGCGCGCACCGCGTAAATTGTTGTGACAACGAACAGTGGATTTTCACTTAGACATTCCCGGCAGGTTTCCAACAGATTCGGTAGGGACTTATACACTTCCCACACTTCGCCTTTCGGTCCGCGCCCGAATTTGGGAGGATCTAAAATGATGCCGTCATATTTCACGCCGCGTCGCGCTTCACGTTGCACGAACTTCAACGCGTCATCCACGATCCAGCGGATAGGCGCGTCGCTCAACCCCGATAACGCCTGATTCTCCCGCGCCCAACTCACGGACTTTTTCGACGCGTCCACGTGAGTCACTTTTGCGCCAGCCGACGCGGCGGCGAGCGTCGCCAACCCTGTGTAGCCGAATAAATTTAAAACGTTCGTTTCTCTATTTTCTCTGAGAACTCTGTGGCTAATTAATTCGCTGAACCAATCCCAATGCGAAGCGACTTCAGGGAAGACCCCAAGATGCCGCCCTGGAGTTGTCATCACTTTAAATTTTAATTCGCGCTGAGCGGAGGCGCTGTGCTTGTCAGCGCCGTAGTCGAAGCGGGGGAGTGGATAGTTCATCTCCCATTTCTCATCCACTTTCGTTTTGACATCCCAATGCCCGCCGCTTTCCTCGCCTGTGGAAATGAACACCGCATCCGCGTTCTTCCACTCGGAGGTTAGCGCGCGCTTCCACATCGCCTGCGACTCGGGTCGTACAAAAACATATTTGCCGAAGCGTTCCAACTTCAACCCATCGCCGCTATCGAGCAGGGCGTAATCTTTCCATTTAGTGGCTTCAAGCAATGTAAATGAATTCAACAATTCTCAAATCCTTCAATTACAAATTACGTTACCCGGTAGAGGATGTAATATCTCAGGCAAGGGCGACATGAATGTCGCGTTACAGCAATCGAATCCCAGCAAGGTAAATGAATTCTCTAATTCTCCAATCCTCTTTCCCGATCCACCACAGTCTCCAATCTCCAATCTCTAATCTCCAAAATTACCAATTACCACTTACCAATTACCCCCATAGGACAACAGAGGGACTTAACAAACAAGTTACAAAACCTTGATTTTTCCCTTGAAAAGCGTATAATGTGGGAAAAAGTGGTACGAAGTGGTAGGAACGCCGGCATCCCCGGCGTTCACCGATTAAAGGATAAATAGCACAAATGTTCCTCAGTCAGTTCCAGCACAATCTCGATGACAAAGGGCGCCTGATGATCCCGGCGCGTTATCGCGACTTGCTGGCGGCTGGCGCGTTCATCACCCAAGGATTCGACAAATGCCTGATGGTGATGACCGATGCGTACTTCAAAGAAGTGTACGAACGCATCAACAACATGAACATGGCAGACGCCTCTGCCCGCATGTTGCGCCGACTCATCCTCTCGAACGCATATCCCGTTGAAGTGGATAAAGTCGGGCGTATCCTCGTCCCGCAGAATTTGCGCGAGTTCCTCGGCGTTTCAAGCGGCGAACTCACTGTGGCGGGGCAGGGCGATTACTTCGAAGTGTGGACTCCTGCCGATTGGAAATCGCAAATGGATAACTTGCAGGATGTGGAAGCGAACCAACAACGCTTCGCCACGCTTGATCTTTCAAAGAACAATACCTCGTAGTGACGACTTCAGTCGTCAACGACTAAAGTCGTTACTACGATGAACACATCGCATCAACCTGTACTTTACCAAGAGATTATACACTCGTTGCAACCTCGTCGCGGAGGGCGCTATGTGGATGGGACACTCGGCGCGGGCGGTCACGCTCGCGGAATTTTGGAGGCATCTGCGCCAGATGGGCAACTGTTGGGTCTCGACGTAGACCCGCAGGCGTTGGCGATCGCTCGTAAGACCTTGGCTCCTTACGAACATCGCATCCATCTGGCGCAAGCCTCCTACACGACGCTCGCCGCCCAACTGAAAAACCTTCAATGGGATTCGGTGGACGGCATCGTCCTCGACCTCGGCGCGTCATCCATGCAATTCGATACGCCCGAGCGCGGCTTCTCGTTTCAACACGACGCTCCGCTCGACATGCGATTTGGTCCCAGCGCGTTGCAGACCGCGGCAGACATCGTCAACACCTATTCCGAAAGCGAACTAGCGGATGTGCTGTACGAATACGGCGAAGAACGCGACTCTCGCAAACTCGCGCGAGCCATTGTGAAAGCCAGACCGCTTCATACGACGGGACAGCTGGTCGCAGTTATCGAAGCCGTTTCCCCCCGTAAAGGGAATCGTCTCCACCCCGCGACGAAAACTTTCCAAGCCTTGCGCATCGCGGTGAACGACGAGTTGGCGTCGGTGGCGAAAACGCTCCCGCAAGCAGTAACCAGCCTCCACGTCGGAGGCAGACTCGCAGTGATCTCCTTCCACTCATTGGAAGATCGAATCGTCAAAGATTTTTTTAGAGAACAAAGCAAAGACCTGATTAATCCGCCTTACGAAAAGATATATGAAGTGGAACGCAAGGCGACGATCAAAGAGGTAAACCGAAAACCGATCCTGCCCTCGGAAGAAGAAACGAAAAACAATCCGAGAGCGCGCAGTGCGAAACTTCGCATTGCCGAAAAACTTTAGAAATGTAATAACGACTTCGCAAAGCACTCTTTAGAGTAAGTCGTTACTACGCGACCAATCGCCCAAATATAAAGGTCGTTATGCAAGCACAGGCTACACAACAGATCGTCCATGCGCACAAACAAGCCCCGTGGCGTATTCAACGCCAGTACGCGGGCGCGTTTTTGCTTTTCGTGATCGGCGCTTCGATGGTTGCCGCGCTTTACCTCACGGTGACCGCGCGCGCGGCAGTGACCGGGCGCGAGATTCAGGAATTGCGCGTCGAGATTACTTCCATGCAACGCGCCAATGCCGACCTCGAAACCCAACTTGCCGACCTTACTTCTACAGTGGTGATGCAACAACGCGCTTTTGCGCTTGGCTACCGCCCGGTGAAGCCCGGCGAGTTGGAATATGTGGCTGTGTCGGGTTATCTTGCGCCGGAGCCATCGATCCTGCTCGCGGCAGAGGATGTGACCAGCCCTGAGCGGATCATCCCCGAGGCATACACACAATCGTTGATCGAATGGTTCGATGAACAGATTAAATTTGGAGGGGCGAAGCAACCATGAGACGGCAGTATGCCCTCCGTTCGATGATGCTCATTGCCGGGTTTGGGCTGGTTGCGCTGGCAATTCTGGTGCAGATGATCCGCATTCAGAACAGTGAACAGGCGGCGATCTTTCTCTCGCAAGGCGACCAGTACGCGGGCGAGTTCCGCATGTTCTACCCGGAGCGCGGCGAGATTTATGATCGAAACGGTCATCTGCTGGCGGGCAATCGAACAGTATACGAAGTGGGAGTGAGCCTGTCTGATATGGAAGACCCTGATGCGCTGGCGGTTACGCTCGGCACATACCTCGGCTTGACGTATGAGGATGTCTTCAAGAAATTGACCGAATCGCCGGAGTCCTGGTCTTATGTGGTTATTCAAGATTACGTAGACGCGAACATTGTCGCCGCATTGCAGGCGCAGATCAAGCAATTGGAAACGGCGAAGGATTTCCGCTTGCGGGGTATTGCCTTCAAGCCGCACTTCCAACGCAGTTACCCGGAAACTTCGCTGGCTTCCAACGTGCTGGGGTTTGTCACCCGCGATGGACGCGGGTATTTCGGTATCGAGGAAAAATACAACGACTTGCTTGCGGGCAACCCGGTGCAGGTATGGGTGCCGCGCGACCCGAACAAAGCCACAGCGATTCCTCGCGTGCCCAACGGTACAACGCTCGTCCTAACCCTGAACCGCGATTTGCAAGCCAGGGTCGAAGCGATTCTCGATGAGGCGCTGATCGAATACGGCGCGCAGAACGGCGCCATCGTGGTGATGAATCCCCGCAATGGCGAGATCCTTGCCATGTCTACCACGCCGCGCATGGATTTGAATAATTACACCAATTATTTTTCATTGTATAACGACGGCAGCCAATACAACCGGTCGATCGGGACGGCATACGAGCCCGGCTCCGTGATGAAAGTGTTGACCATGGCCGCCGCGCTGGATACGGGCCTCGTCAAACCCGAAACCACCTACGTAGACACCGGCTCGATTCAAGTGGGCGGCTTCACCATCCAAAATTGGGATAAGGAAGCCTGGGGCGAACAGAACATGGTCGGTTGCTTGCAACATTCGTTGAACGTGTGCATGGCATGGATCTCCACCCAAATGGGTCCCACCACTTTTTATGGATACATGGAGCGGTTCGGTTTTGGTCACCCCACCGGGGTGGACCTGGCAGGGGAAGCGATGGGCAGGCTAAAGACACCGGGTGACTCGGATTGGTACAACGTCGACCTCGGCACCAACGCGTTCGGTCAGGGAGTCACTGCCACGCCGTTGCAGATGCTCATGGCCGCCTCCGCAATTGCCAACGATGGCAGGATGGTCACGCCGCACATCCTATATTCGATGTTGCGCGACGGGCATCAATACAACGTCCCATCGCAATACGGCGGCTCGCCCATCACAGCCCAGACCGCTCACACGTTGAGCGAAATGCTGGCGCAATCGCTCAGTGCTGAATCTTCCGAAGCGTTATTGTCCGGCTATCGTGTGGCTGGCAAGACCGGCACTGCGCAAATCCCCACCGATTTCGGTTACGACCCAAGCGTTACCAACGCGTCCTTCATTGGCTGGGGACCTGTGGATGACCCGCAGTTCATGATCTACGTGTGGTTAAACGCGCCCACCTCCTCGATTTGGGGATCGCAGACCGCCGCGCCCACGTTTGCCAAAGTTGCCGAACAAACCGTCATCCTGCTCAACATTCCGCCGGATAATGTCCGGATGCAACACACCTCAAAATAACATGCTCACAATTGCCGACGCCATCGAAGCCCTCACGGGCGCCCGACCCGCCGCCGCAACGGTGATCACCGAAGCGGTGATCGACTCGCGCCAGGTGATTCCCGGCTCGCTGTTCGTCGCCATCCCCGGCGAGAAAGCGGATGGTCACACCTTCATCGCTGAAGCCTTCAAGCGGGGGGCGTCTTTTGCTTTAACTCAGCGGGACTTGGACGCCTCCTTCCGGACCTTCGACCTGCGCGCCGCCACCCCGGAATCGGTCGCCGCCCAGGATTACAGCATTCCGCTTTGCCTGCGAGTGGAGAACACGGTCACAGCCTTGCAACAGATCGCGCGTTTTTGGCGGCGCAAGTTGAACTTGCGGGTCATCGGCGTGACCGGGAGCGTGGGCAAATCGACCACCAAAGAAATGATCGCCGAAGTGCTCGCCACGCGCTATCGCGCGTTGAAAAGCCCCGGCAACCTCAACAACGAGATCGGCTTGCCGATGACCGTCTTGCGCTTGAGCGAAGGACATCAACGCGCCGTGATGGAGATGGGATTCTACGTGCCCGGCGAGATCGCCTTTTTGTGCGATATTGCCCTGCCTCAAGTGGGCGTGGTGACGAACGTGGGAACCGTCCATGCGGAGCGCGCCGGGTCGCAGGAAGCCATTGCGCGCGGCAAAGCGGAATTAGTTCAGGCGTTGCCGCCGGCTCCCGAGGGCGTGGCAATTCTTAACTTCGATGATGCGTGGGTGCGCAGGATGGAAGAGAAAACGAAGGCGCGAGTCTTCTTCTACGGCTTGTCGCAAGAGGCGCATCTGTGGGCAGACCAGGTCGAAGGGCTGGGTCTGGATGGCATCCGTTTTCGCATTCACTATCAAGGCGAAGCCCTGCACGTGAAGATTCCGCTGATCGGGCGGCATTCGGTGCATACCGCGCTTCGCGCCGCGGCGGTTGGCTTGGTGGAAGGTATGAACTGGCAGGAAATTCTTGAAGGCTTGAACCAGGGTCATACGCAATTGCGGCTTGCCGCGGTGCGCAGCGAGACCGGCGCGTTGTTGCTGGACGATACGTACAACGCTTCGCCGGAATCGATGCTTGCCGCGTTGAATTTGCTGGATGAGTTGGATGGCAGGAAGATCGCCGTCCTTGGGGATATGCTCGAACTCGGTCCGTATGAACGCGGCGGGCATGAGATGGTCGGCTTACGCGCCGCTCAAGTGGCGGGGATGTTGCTCACGCTGGGCGAGCGCGCGCGCATCACCGCCGAGGCGGCGCGTAAAGCCGGCATGAAAAAATCGTCGGTGCTCGAGTTCGACGCCCTCGAGCCGTTGGTCGACTGGCTGAACGCGAATTTGTCGAAGGATGATGTGGTGTTGATCAAGGGATCGCGCGGCTTGCGCATGGACCGTATCACCAACGTGTTGGAGATGCGCTCATGAAACATTCCGCCTTGGTGCTCGGGCTGGCGATGTTTTCGTTTGTGATGACGGTGATCTGGGGCATGCCGTTGCTCCGCATGTTGCGGCATTTCAAGATCGGCAAGATCATCCGCGTGGAAGAGCCGGACCAGCACCGCATCAAAATGGGAACGCCCACCATGGGCGGGGTGCTGTTCATCCTGCCTGTGCTGTTATTGACGGGCTTGCTTAATGCCGCCGCGTTGATCGGCTTGGATGTGACCGGGCGCTCGGTATTGGTCCCGCTCATTGCGATGGTCGCGTTCGGCGCGCTCGGAGCACTGGACGATTGGGAGGGTATTCGCGGCAAACGTCGCGGCGATGGGATGCGCATCCGCACCAAGTTTTTGGCGCAGATCGCGCTGGCGGTGGGGACGGGCATCGTGTTGAAGTTCGTTCTCGATGTGCCGGATATGTTCCTGCCCGGGTATCGCCATGAGATCGAACTGGGCTGGTGGTACGTTCCGCTGGCGGCATTTGTGATCGTGAGCGAATCGAACGCGGTCAACTTCACCGATGGGCTGGACGGTCTCGCCGGTTTGATCTCTGCCACTGCGTTTGCCGCGTTCGGCGGCGTGGCGCTGATCGGCGGGCAGGTGTACCTCGCGCAGTTCTGCTTCATCGTGGTCGGCGCGTTGTTCGGTTTTTTATGGTTCAACGTGCATCCCGCCGCATTAATCATGGGCGATACCGGCTCGATGGCGCTCGGTTCCACGCTTGCCGTGGTGGCGCTGATGACCGGTCAATGGCCCTTGTTGCTGGTGATCGCCATCATCCCATTGAGCGAGGCGTTGAGCGTGTCGATCCAGATCGCGTACTTCCGCCTTACCAAGGGCAAACGTTTTTTCAAAATGGCGCCGATCCATTTGCATTTTGAATTGCTCGGCTGGAGCGAAACGCAGATCGTGCAACGCTTCTGGTTGATCGGTCTGCTCGCCGCCATGATCGGCATGGGATTGGCGTTGGTGTAAAGAGTATTGCGTGGCGCGAAACTGTATGAAGACGAATTGGCAAGATACCCGCGTGTTGATTTTAGGCGCCGCCCGGCAGGGGCTTGCCCTGGCGCGTTGGCTTTCATTGCATGGCGCGCGCGTTACGGTCAGCGATATGCGCGGCGCGGATGAGCTCCGCCTCGCGCGCGAATCGCTGGTGGAATATCAGATCGACTGGGCGCTGGGCGGGCATCCGCTTGACTTGTTGGATTCAACGGATGTGCTGTGCCTCTCGGGCGGGGTCCCGCTGACATTGCCGATCGTGGTGGAAGCGGTCGGGCGAGGCATTCCGCTCTCGAACGATTCGCAGATCTTCATGGAAGTCGCGCCGTGCAAAACGGTCGGCATCACCGGCTCGGCAGGGAAGACAACGACGACGACATTGGTTGGCAACATGGCAAAGAATGTTCACGGCGAAAAAGCCTTCGTCGGCGGCAACATCGGCGACCCGTTGTTGAATTACGCGGATGAGATGCAACCCGATGATATTGCCGTGCTGGAACTTTCATCGTTTCAATTGGAACAAATGACCCTTTCACCGGATATCGCCGCGATTTTGAACGTCACGCCGAATCATTTGGACCGTCACGGCACGATGGAAGCGTACACGGCGGCGAAGAGTCGCATTTTGGAATTTCAATCGCGGGAGGATGTGGCTGTGTTGGGACGGGACGACAAGGGCGCGTGGAACCTGCGCGGCAAAGTGAAAGGAAAGTTGGTCACGTTCAGCCTTCACGATCTGGATGAAGGATTGGATGGCGCCTATCTGCAAAATGGTTCGTTGAATCTGCGCGACGGCAAATTGAATGTCACTCTCATGCCGCGCGAGAAGATTCATTTGCGCGGCGATTACAACGTGGCGAATGTGCTTGCCGCGTTCGTCATCGGTTATGCGGCGGGCTTTCCATTGGAGGCGATGCGCGAAGCGGTTGAAGATTTTCGCGGCGTGCCGCATCGCTTGGAGTTGGTGCGCGAGTGGAACGGAGTCCGCTGGTACAACAATTCGATCGCCAGCGCGCCCGAGCGAACGATCGCCGTCATCCGTTCCTTTGAGGAGCCGATCGTGCTTTTACTTGGCGGGCGCGATAAAAACCTCCCCTGGGAGGAGTTGATGCGACTCGCGCAAGAACGAGTAACGTACGCGGTGCTTTTTGGCGAGGCGGCGGAAAAGATCGAGAAAACAGTAGCCAGCCTCCCCGTCGGAGAGAAGCGGTGTGTGTTTTTCCGCGTGACGGGTTTACGCGAGGCGGTCCGCAAGGCGGCGGAAGTCGCAAAGCCGGGCGATGTCGTGTTGCTCTCACCGGGCGGCACGAGTTTCGATGAGTTCAAAGATTTCGAAGAACGCGGAGAAAGGTTTCGAGCATGGGTTCAAGAACTTTCGTAAATGATCGTATCTCATTTTCGTTCGCGAAGAGTCTCAGCCGCGGGTTGGATGTGCCGTTGGTTCTCACCGTGGTGGCGCTCTCGGTGTTTGGGTTGATCATGTTGTATTCCGCGTCGTTCGATTTTTCGTTCAATGAATACGGGTCGTCGACCTATATGTTTGCGCGCCAGGCGCGCTGGTTCGGTTTGGGAATCATCGGCGCGTTCGCGCTTTCATTGTTCGATTATCACATCTGGCGCAAGGTGGGTGTGTTCGCCATGCTGGGCACGATCGGGTTGTTGGTGGGCGTGTTGTTGGTTAACGAAGCGCGTTTGGGCGCGGTGCGGGCTTTTCTCAACGGTTCGTATCAACCGTCGGAACTGGCGAAGTTGATCGCAGTGATCTATCTTTCGGTATGGTTGTACGCGAAGCGGCACAGCCTGCACGATGTGACTTTTGGCTTGATTCCGCTGGGCGTGATCCTTGGAATTATCTGCGGTTTGATCTACCTGCAACCCGATTTGAGCGCGGCTGGCACGGTGCTGATCCTCGGCGGTTTGTTGTTTTATCTCGCCGGCGCGGATATCAAACAGATCATCTTTCTCTTGCTGTTGGCGCTCGTGATCGGCTGGGTGGTGGTGCAATTCAGCGCCACCGGGCGCGACCGCGTTGAATCGTTCGTTGCCGGCTTTCAGGATCCGACGAACGCTTCGTATCACGTGCGCCGATCGTTCGAGGCGATCATCAAAGGCGGCGTGTTCGGCGTGGGCTTGGGCGAAGCGGATACCAAGTTGACCGGTCTCCCGTTCGCCCCCACCGACAGCATCTTTGCGGTCGTTGCCGAGGAACTGGGCTTGTTTGGCACGGTTTTGTTGATGTCGTTGTACGGCGCGTTGATCTGGCGCGGTCTGGTTGTGGCGCGTCGCGCGCCGGATATGCTCGGCACACTGCTGGCTTCGGGTGTGATCTTTTGGATCGGGCTGGAAGCGGCGATCAACATGGCGGTGATGGTTGGGTTGATGCCGTTTGCCGGGAACGCCCTGCCGTTCATCAGCGCGGGCGGTTCGAATTTGGTTTCCACGTTATGCGCCATCGGTATTGTGTTGAACATCTCGCGCCAAAGCGGCGAGGGTTCAAAGATCGAAGAAAACGAATGGAGGTCTTTCGGTGCGGTTATTGATTTGCGCCGGAGGGACGGGAGGCGGAGTGTATCCCGCGCTCGCCGTTCACAGCGCGTTGACGGCTAAAGTCACCGACGTGGACACGCTCTGGGTGGGGGGCAAGGGCGGCATGGAGGAATCTCTGGTAAAACGCCAGGGTATTGCCTTTACCAGCGTCCCTGCCGCCGGTCTGCACGGCGTCGGTCTTACCGCGTTGCCGGGCAATCTGCTCACGCTTGGGCGCGGTGTCCTTGCCGCTCGCCGCATCCTGCGCGAATTTAAACCGGACGTGATGTTCTTCACTGGCGGGTATGTGGCGGCGCCGGTCGCCATCGCCGGGGCGTCGATACCGATCCTGCTCTATACGCCGGATATCGAACCGGGGCTGGCATTAAAGTCCCTTGCCCGCTATGCCGATGTGATTGCCGTGACAACGAGCCAATCGCAAAAGTTCTTTCGCAAGAAGGTGCGCGAAACAGGCTACCCGCTGCGCCCCGACCTTTCGCTGTGGGACCGATTGACAGCGACTCGTCACCTCGGCATCTCCGGCGAAAAGCCCGTACTGTTGGCGTTCGGCGGAAGCAAAGGCGCGCGTTCCATCAACTTTGCCGTGATCAATCACCTGCGCGACCTGCTCGCCAAGTTCGAGGTCATCCATCTCACTGGCGATCCGGACTGGCAATACGTAAAACAAATGCGCGAGCAACTGCCAATGGAACTTGCCGCGCGTTATCATGCCATGCCCTACCTGCATGAAATGGGCGCGGCATTTGCCGCGGCAGATGTGGCGCTGACGCGCGCGGGCGCTTCGGTGTTGGGTGAGTTCCCATTATTCGGGTTGCCTTCCATCCTTGTGCCGTATCCCTATGCGTGGCGTTACCAAAAAGTGAACGCTGAGTTCCTTGCCTGGCGCGGCGCGGCGGTTATTTTGGAAGACCACCGCCTGAACACCGAACTGATGATGACCTTGAACGTTTTATTCGAGAACCAGAATAAGTTGAAATCCATGCGGGCGGCGATGTTTGAATTGTCGCATCCGCGCGCCGCAGAGAAGATCGCCAGCGCGTTAATCGAACTGGCAGGAGTGAAAAGCCTATGATGAGCATCGATATTGTTTTTTGGATGTACGTCCTGCTCTTTGGGTTCATTGGAGGAATGCGCGGCTGGGCGAAGGAACTGCTTGTCACATTCAGCGCCATCCTCGCGCTTGCCATCAACCACGTCTTGCGGAAATATGTTCCGCTGGTGGCGGGTATGCAAGATTCTGACATTAACTTGTTTTGGGCGCGTATCATCGTCCTGACCGTGCTGGTCTATTTCGGGTATCAGACCGTGGTCAGCATCCAGCATCTGGCATCGCGCGCGGTGCGCGAGCGCTTTCAAGACACGGTCATCGGCGTCCTGCTCGGCGGCGTGAACGGATATTTCATTGCCGGCAGTGTGCTGTTCTATTTGGACAAGGCGAAATATCCATTTTCACAAATTGTTGCCGCGCCAACCGACCCGAATTTACTGACCAAGATCAACAACATGATGTTGTACATGCCGCCTGGGCTCCTCGGCGATCCGGGCATTTACTTTGCCATCATCCTCGCCTTCGTGTTCATCATCGTTGTCTACATCTAAACCACCAACCACCAAACTATCTAACTATCTAACTATCTAACTACCAAACTACCAAACTACCAAACTACTCAACTAACATGACACACGTCCATTTCATCGGCATTGGGGGCAGCGGACTTTCCGCCATCGCCCGTCTCCTGCTGGAAAGCGGATACGCGGTGAGCGGCTCTGACCGCGCGCTGACTCCGTTTGCCGAAGAGGTGCGCAAGGCCGGCGCGACCGTGTACGTGGGACATCATGCCCGCAATGTGGCGGAAGCCGATTGGGTCGTGCGTTCCTCCGCCATCCCGGATGATAACCCTGAAGTGCAGGCGGCTCTGCAGAAGAATATTCCCGTGTACAAACGCGCGGATTTTCTTGGCGAATTGATGGCAGATAAGACCGGTATTGCCATTGCCGGCACGCATGGCAAAACCACCACCACCGCCATGACCGCCTGGGTATTGACCGAACTCAAGCGCGACCCCTCATTCATTATTGGCAGTGTGTCGAAAAATCTCGGCGTCAACGCCCGCGCCGGAAAAGGCAATTTATTCGTCATTGAAGCCGATGAATACGACAACATGTTCCTCGGTTTGAAACCGCAGATCGAAGTGATCACCAACCTCGAGCACGACCATCCCGATTTCTTCCCAACCTTCGAGGCGATGACACAATCCTTCGAAACCTTTATCAACCTTCTCCCAGCCGACGGCGCCCTGATCGTCTGCGTGGAAGATGCCGGCGCAATGTCGCTCATCCCCTCTGCGCGTAAAGCCGGCAAAAACGTCATTGCCTATGGCGCGCGCATGGATAACACCATCAGCGCGCCGCATTGGGTGATGGCGCGCGATGTGAAGCCCAACCAACGCGGCGGCTTCGACTTCGTCGCCTCCTCCAACTTGAAGAGCGCCGGGCTCGAATCGGTGGAGGTGTCGTTGCAGGCACCGGGCGAGCACAACGTCCGCAATGCCCTGGCAACTCTGGCGATCGTGGATGTGCTGGGACTTTCGCGCGAAAAAGCCGCAAAGGCATTGAGCAAATTCACAGGAACCGGACGCAGGTTCGAGTTGAGAGGCGAAGCGAACGGCGTCAGCGTGTACGACGACTACGCCCATCATCCCACCGAAATCAAAGCCACGCTGGCAGGGGCGCGGGCGCGTTATCCCGAACGCCGCATCTGGGCGGTCTGGCAACCGCACACGTATTCGCGCGCGCAGGCGTTACATCTCGAATTTTCGCGCGCCTTCAAAGATGCCGATGAAGTCATCGTCACCGAAGTGTACGCGGCGCGCGAACCGAAACAGGATTTCACCTCGGCGGAGATCGTTAGCGGTATGCCGCATCCCTCGGCGCGTTACATCGCCACGCTCCCGCAAGCGACCGATTATTTATTGAAGAATTTGCAACCCAACGACGTGTTGATCGTGCTATCGGCTGGCGATGCCGACCAGATCTGCGCGGAAGTTTTGAAAACCCTGAAGGAGAGATGACATGACCCGACAAACGCTTCAACTCCGGACCTTGGACCTGCTCCGCCTGCGGAAAGTTTTACTCGCCGCCGGGCGCGGTGTGCCCTCGCGCGTCCCCGCGTGGAATGCGGACGAACAACTCGCGGTTGAACTGATCGAGAAAATGAAATCCATGCCGGCGTTGGCGAGCCCCTTGGCCGGGCTGGCTGTCGAATCGCCGCAACCGTTTTCCCGCGTTGCGATTCCTGAAATGGCGGGGAGTCATGCCTGAGAAAAAAGATCACGAAAAGCCCGAGATCTTCTTCCTGCCCCCGTTGCGAATGCTCCTTTCTTTCTTCGATAAAGACGCGCGTCGAAAGAAAACCGAGCAGACGCATGAGGAAGAAAAAGAATCGAAGGAAAAAACGGTCGAGAAGTTGATCGAGAAATTGAACAAGAAGGATGAATAGTCGGAATTTGTAGACAAGACAAGATTGAACCGCGAAGCCCGCCAAGGGCGCGAAGGAAACCTTTGAGAACTTAGCGTTCTGCGCGGTAAAAAATGAATGTACGCTAGAGAGAAATAGAAAGGAAATGCGCCAGCCAACCGGCTGACTCGAAAAACATGGTTGCCCTAGCCCGCCCCGTTGACCTGCTCATCGCCAAGTTCGGCGAGATGGTGAAAGAGAATGCGCCTCTTGCGCCGTTTACCTCTGCGCGCATCGGCGGTCCTGCCGACCTGTTCGTCACTGTCGATTCGGTTGCCGCGTTGGCGCGGGTTGTGAAATTTCTATGGAAGAACGAACTGCCGTTCATCGTCATCGGCGGTGGCTCGAACATCCTCGTCAGCGATAAGGGTGTTCGTGGGGTGGTGGTGATGAACCGGGCAAAGAAAGTTACTTTTCACCCCGGCGACCAGCCCTCGGTCACTGCCGAATCGGGTGTGGTGTTCAGCAACCTTGCCAACCGGTGCGCCTCGAAGGGACTCGGCGGCATCGAATGGGCGGCGGCGGTCCCCGGCACCATCGGCGGCGCGGTGTATGGCAATGCGGGCGCGTTCGGCGGAGATGTGGCTGGTAGTTTGCTCTCTACCGAACTGCTGACCGAAAACGGACGCGAACGGTTTTCCGTCGAACAAATGGGATATGGCTATCGCGCCAGTGTTTTGAAACGCGGCGAGTTGAAAGCCATCGTGCTGTCGGCGGAGTTGAGTCTGGCGAATTCGACCAAAGAAGATGCGACGGTCAAGATTCAACAATTTAGCGCGCATCGTAAAACGACCCAGCCGCCGGGCGCGAGCATGGGGTCGATGTTCAAAAACCCGCCCGGCGATTATGCGGGCCGCCTGATCGAAGCCTCGGGCTTGAAGGGGACCCGCGTCGGTAACGCGGAGATCAGCCCGGTGCATGGAAACTTCTTCGTCAATCATGGCGCGACGCGGGCGGAGGATATCCGCAAGCTGGTTCAACTCGCGCAGAAGACGGTGAAAGAGAAGCAAGGCATCGACCTGGAGTTGGAGATCGAGATGGTTGGCGAGTGGTGAGCAGAGATATGAAAAAGAAACTTCGAGTGGCAGTGATCTTTGGCGGACGTTCCGGCGAACATGATGTTTCGCTCATGTCCGCGCGTTCCGTGCTTTCGGTGCTTGACCCCGCCAAGTACGAAGTCGCCCAGATCGGCATCACGCGCGAGGGTCAATGGCTGACGGGCGAGGATGTGATCGGAAAGTTTGAACGCAACAAACTCGAAGGACTCGACCATTTTGTTCTATCGCCTGACCCATCCGACGCAACTCGTAACACGTATCCTGTTGTTGATGTATTCTTTCCCCTCCTGCACGGCACGTTCGGCGAAGACGGCACAATTCAAGGCTTGTTTGAAATGGCAGATGTGGCGTACGTCGGCGCGGGCGTGACCGGCTCCTCTGTCGGCATGGACAAAGGCGTGTTCAAAGAAGTGATGCGCGCGAATGATATTCCCATCGTCGAGTCTGTTCTGGCGTCGCGCAAGGAGATCGAAAAAAATATGGATGCTGTCCTTGAGAAGGCAGAGAAAGTTGGCGCGTATCCATTGTTCACCAAGCCTGCCAACCTAGGTTCCTCGGTGGGCGTGACGAAATGTCATAACCGCTCCGACTTGCAGGAAGGCTTGATGGAAGCCGCGTCGTTCGACCGGCGCGTGCTGATCGAACGCGGCGTGAATGACGCGCGCGAGATCGAGGTCAGCGTGCTGGGCAACGACGAGCCCTCCGCTTCGGTGTGCGGAGAGATTTTGCCGAGCCGCGAGTTTTACTCGTACGAATCGAAATATATCGACGGCACTTCCGGTTTGGATATACCGGCAAAATTGCCTGCGGATGTTTCCGAACAGATCCGCGCTTATGCCGTGCGCGCGTATCACCTGATCGATTGCGCGGGGATGGCGCGCGTGGATTTTTTTGTGGAGAAAGATACGAACAAGGTTTATCTCAACGAGTTGAATACCATTCCCGGTTTCACCACGATCAGTATGTACCCGAAGCTGTGGGAAGCCTCGCACCTCCCTTATGCAACACTCGTCGACCGGTTGATCGAACTGGCGCTCGAGCGCAAAGCAGAACGAGACCAAACATCGCATACGTATCGGAGCCGCGCATGAATAACAAAAAATATATGTCCCGAGCCGAACTCGTCCGTTTGAGACGCGAGAGCGAGCATACCAAATCGATCGAACGCGCCGCGCGCGAGGCGACGCGCCCCTTAAGCGCTGTGAAGCCTCGCCCCAAACCCGCGCCGAAACACAACAAGCGGCGATTCAATATCGCGTTAGCCATGCCGCGCGTCAACTTGAGGGCGATTCACCTGCCCACGATCCAGTTTCCACGACTGCGATTTAACTGGCGGACGTTTTCGCTCCTCCTGGTTGCAACACTTGGCTTGGCGGCGTACTTTTCGTTCACCCGCCCTGAGTTGAGGGTTTCGGAGGCGCAGGTGACTGGCAACCAAATCCTGACTCCCGCTGAGCTAAATTCGGTGATGGGCGTTGCGGGTCAACCCATCTTTATGCTGACTCCCTCCGAGTTGGAGACGCGCCTCTTGCTCAATTTTCCCGAGATCTCCGCGGTGAAGGTGAATGTATCCCTGCCGAACCTTGTCACGGCGCATATCGTCGAGCGCAAGCCGTTTATTCGCTGGGAGCAGAATGGCGCGTATACGTGGATCGCCGAGGACGGCGTTGCGTATCGTCCGCGCGGCGAGATGGTGGGACTCGTTTCGGTGGTGGCTGAATCAGCTCCCCCGGCGATCGGAGGCGGGACAGATCCGCTGGCGCCGACTCCGTATATCACGGTCGAGATGGTGCAGGCGTTGAAGGGACTGGCGAGTCACGTCCCGCCTGGCGCGGTGATCCTGTACGATTCGGTCAACGGGTTTGGCTGGAACGATCCCCGAGGCTGGCGCGCTTATTTCGGCGCCACCGCCAGCGATGTGGAACTGAAGATGCGCGTGTATGAAACGATGGTGAATTCATTAACCCAGCGCGGCATCCGCCCGGCGTTGATCAATGTAACCTATCCGACCGCGCCCTATTACCGGATGAATCAGTAAAGGTAGACAGAGAAACACATAAAAAGGCGAACATGGTGTCGTCGGGCGGGTTTCTCCGCTTGAGGTCACTGGTGAAGATGAAAAGGAACCATGGAAGAAATTGTAGTTGGCATCGACGTAGGTACGACAAAAATTTGCACCCTGGTGGGGCGCGTGGAGGAGGACAACCCCATTCGCATCATGGGCGTGGGCATTGAGCCTTCGGATGGAATCCGCAAAGGCGTCATCGTTGACCTCGCCGCCGCGACGCAAGCCATTGCGCGGTCGGTGAAAAAGGCCGAATCGACCTCGGGGTTGGAGATCACCTCGGCGTTGGTGAGCATTGCCGGCGCGCACGTGTCGTCGGTGAACAGCCGCGGCGTATCAGCCGTCAATGGGAAGACGATCGAGCAATACGATCTTGATCACGCCATGGAGCAGGCGCGCGCGGTGGCGATCCCGAACGACCGCGAGATCATCCACGTGATCCAACGCGGATTTTCAGTGGACGGGCAGGATGGCATCCGCGCCCCGAAAGGGATGCACGGGTATCGCCTCGAAGTGGAAGCGCACATCATCACCGCCTCTGCCGCCACAGTGGATAACCTGCGCCATTGCGTGGGCGCAGGCGGCGTAAAGATTCAAGAGTTTGTGTTGAACCCGCTTGCCTCCGGTGAAGCCGTGCTCACCGAACAGGAACGGCAGATGGGGGTGGCGGTTTGCGACATCGGCGGCGGCACGGCGGATTTGGCGATCTACGTCAACGGCGATGTGTGGCATACGATGGTGCTCGCGGTTGGCGGCAATCACATCACCCAGGATATTGCGCATGGTCTGCGGTTGCCGTTTGCGCAAGCCGAGGACGTAAAGAAACAACAGGGTCATGCCGTTCGCGCCGAAGTGGGACTCGAGGAATATTTTTCCGTGCGCCCGTTTGGCGAGGATAAGTCCGTGCAGATCAACCGGCAGGAATTGGCGGAGATCATCGAAGCGCGCGTGTCGGAGACCTTTGGGTTGATCCTGCAAGAGATCAAACGATCGGGGTACGACGGTCTGTTACCGGCGGGCATGGTGTTGACTGGCGGCACATCGGCATTGCCGGGCATCAACCGCGTGGCAAGCGAAGTGTTGGGTATGCCGGTCCGCTCGGCGCAACCGGAGAATCTCTCCGGGCTGGTGGATCGGTTGAGGTCGCCGGCGTATTCCACCGGTGTGGGTTTGTTGCAATGGGCGCTTTCGATGCAGGATGAAGATACAAGCATTGGGCGCGACCGCCGCAGGAAAGGAGAATCACGCATGGGGTTTGGGTATATCAAGAAAATTGTCGGAAGGATTTTACCGTAGCGAGAGTATGTAGCCGCAGAGCGCGCAGAGTTCTCTGAGAAAAAATATAAACACTCGGTGTTTTCTGTGTTCTCTCCCGAAGACGATCGGGACGATGTGTGGCAAAGAATCGTTTCTCACCCTTAAAATTTATCGCTGCGGAATCAAAAGCAAGTATCATTCAACCAATGTTTGATGGAGGCTCAACATGGACTCGACCAATATGCAAGACAACCAGCAACAAGCAGAAGCATTCGCCCGCATTAAAGTGATCGGCGTGGGCGGCGGCGGATCGAATGCCGTCAACCGCATGATCGACGAAGGGATTCAAGGCGTTGAATTCATCATTGCGAATACCGACGCGCAAGCGTTGAAGAATGCGAAAGCGCCCACGCGCGTGCGACTTGGCGATAAGTTGACGCGCGGCCTTGGCGCGGGCGGCGACCCGGAAGTGGGACGCAAAGCCGCGGAAGAATCGGCTGATGAGTTATACAAGGTGATGCAAGGCGCGGATATGGTGTTCGTCACCGCGGGTATGGGCGGCGGCACCGGCACCGGCGCGGCGCCGGTTGTGGCGCAAATTGCCAAAGAAAGCGGCGCGCTCACCATCGGCGTTGTGACGCGCCCGTTCACATTCGAAGGCGGGCGTCGTTTATCGTCGGCTGAAGCGGGCATCGGCAAGTTCAAGGAACATGCCGATACCTTGATCGCGATCCCCAACGATCGCTTATTGCAGATCGCCGACAAACGCGCTTCCCTCCAAGACGCCTTCCGCCTCGCGGACGATGTGTTGCATCAAGGCATTCAGGGCATCTCTGAATTGATCACCATCCCCGGTCTCATCAACCTCGATTTTGCCGACGTGCGCGCGATCATGTCCGAAGGCGGCGCCGCTCTCATGGCGGTTGGAACCGGCACAGGCGACGAGCGCGCGAAGAAAGCCGCCGAGGATGCGATCTCATCCAAACTGCTCGACATCACGATCGACGGCGCGCGCGGCGTGCTGTTCAACGTCACCGGCGGTCCGAATATGACTCTCTTCGAGGTGAATCAAGCCGCGGCGATCATCCGCGAAACGGCTCACCCCGATGTGAACATGATCTTCGGCGCGGTCATCGATCCGAACCTGGGCGACGACATCCGCATCACTGTGATCGCGACCGGCTTCGAACGCAATGCGATGCCGCGCCGCGCGCTCGAACGCAACACGCGCGAGAACAAGCGGACGGAGCCGGCGGCGTTCTCACGCCCGCTTGAATCGGTCTCGGTTCATGCCGACGTGCAGGCTGGTGAGGCGAAGTCGGCTCCTCTGCCCCCCGTCAACAAAGACGATCTCGACATCCCGACCTTTTTGCGGAATCGAAGATAAAAAAACGTTAGACCTCACAGGTTTTTAAAACCTGTGAGGTCTCGATGAAAAATTCGGTCAAGTCCACCTCCTTTGCCGGAGCGGTTCTGGCGTGCCTGGGCGAGGCACGTCCGAATCGCTCTGTGTGTTTAAGTTCACTCACTGCGAAGAGCGCGAAGATCGTAAAGAAAAACTTTAACTCTTCGCGCCCTTTGCGCTCTTGGCGGTTTAAAAAATGGGGATGTGCTAAAATACGGTTGAATGAAAGCCAAAATTCCACAACCTGTTCACGAATCATACAAACGCCATCGCAAAGAATTGACGTGGCAGATTCTCCTGCCTGTGATACTGAGCGCGCTTCTTTTTGTCGCGTTGATCGTGCTGATCAACATCGCCACCTTCAACCAAGGCGGCGACGTGGGTCGCTGGGCGGCGATCTCCACGATCTGGATCGTGATCCCGGTCATGGTCGCAGGCGTGGTGTTGCTCGCGTTGCTTGTCGCGCTGGTCTACTTGATGAAGCGGTTGCTGGGAATCACGCCCACCTACACCGGTCTCGCGCAAGATTACGTCCATCTCGCCGCGAGTTACATCAAACGCGGAACGGAGATGGCGGTCAAGCCCGTGCTGTTCCTCGATGGCATCGGCGCGAGCATCAAGGCATTTTTTGGAAGGAAATAATTAAAGAGACCTCACAGGTCTACGAGACCTGTGAGGTCTTTCTGGAGAAAAATATGAACAAAAGCAAAACTCTCTTCACCGGCGCGCTCATCGGCGCGTTTGCCGGTCTCATCGCCGCGTTGCTCCTCAACCGCCGCGCGGAGAAGAACGAAAGCGAAACCGCCCTGACCGCCGGCGAGGGATTGAAACTCGGCATGCTCGTGTTCGGTCTCTTGCGGGCGATCTCAAGTCTGGGGGATGAGAAGTAGGGAAAATGAAAATCTACAAATATTGGACTGCTGAAACCTATAAGACTCTCTATGGTCGTGAGCAAGTTGAATTTATTTGTTATGGCGGTTCCAATATTTCAGTGGAGGATGCGAAGATCCAAGCGGACCAAAAAGCGGAACGCATTAAACTCAAAATCGCCGGTAAACGCTATAAACTTGAAACTTATGAGGTGGAAATTCGGGAGGAATTACTTCAAGAAATCGACCCGAATAATTTAATCACGCGTAATCGTTACGGGGCAAAAGTTTTGAACAGTGCCAGGATGCTGATCCTCGATATCGACAAGCCGAAACCTGCTGGGTTGATGAACCTCTTCAAAAAGAAGGATTCCCGACCGCCCAAAGATCAAATTTTCGATATGGTTAGAACGCTGGCGGCAACGAAATACGCGCAATATGCATTTCGTATCTATGAAACATATCAAGGCGCAAGGGTGATTGTTTTGGGGGATGATTTTGAGCCGACCAGCTCATTGACCAAAGCCATGATGAACGAGTTCAATTGCGATTCTTTGTATACAACCTTATGTTTGAAGCAGAGGTGTTTTCGAGCCCGCCTTACACCGAAACCATCGCGTATGAACATACCTCGTTATAAGGTAACCTATCCGCGTATGGGGGATGATTCGGAATTTCAACGCTGGTTAAGCGAATATGAAAGCGCGAGCCGAAGTTTCAGCGTGTGCAAACTGGTCGAGCAGGTGGGCGCGTCTCATTCCCTGCCTGAGGCAGTGCGCTTGCACGATGATGTTACGGGGATTTTGTATCCACAGAAGTTGGCATAGCTCGACAATGGACGATTGACCATAGACCATCTTCCATCATCTATCGTCCATCGTCCATCGTCTATCGTCTATCGTCCATCGTCTATCGTCTATCGTCCATCGCCTATCGTCATTCGCTTTTGATCCTCCCCTTCAACTCCTCCGCCTTGAACGGACCTTGATCCGCGATCAACGCGCGGGCTTCGCCAAGTTTTTTCCACACATTCCACAACAACACGCCGCGCACGCGTCCATCGGCAAGATAATAGATCACGCCTTTTTTGAAAGGCTCATTCCAGTCGGCGACAGTTTCCATTTCACTGTTCATCTCGCCCACCGCTTCGTATCCAAGATCGAATAGATCCGAATAGAACATTGGGATATGGTTGTATGTCTCGCCTGCGCCTGCCATGTTCCTGCCCGCCAGTTTGCCCATCGCTACGGCATTATCTTCGTGCTCCAAGCGGGCGCGTTTTTCCAATGCGGTGTGGAAGAAGTTGACCGCGTCGCCCGCCGCGTACACATCGGGCGCGGACGTTTGCAGATTTTCATTCACGACGATTCCGTTCTCGACGTTCAGACCAGCCTCCTGCGCAAGCGACACGTTCGGGCGGATTCCGATTCCCGCCACGACGCCGTCTGCTTCAATGGCGCGGCCGCTTCCCGTCTGGACGGTGAGGCGGTCTCCGTCCATTTGAATGCTCGCCACTGAATCGTTTGCGATCACGTCCACGCCTTTTTCACGATAATACTCGTTGAGGCGCTGTGCGAGGTCGCTGGGGAAAACGCGCCCGCCGATGGCGTCTTCGAGGAAGATCATCGTCACTTGTTTGCCGACCATCGTGAGCGCGGCGGCGATCTCCGAGCCGATGAACCCGCCGCCGATGACAACGAAGCGATTCTTTTCATCCGCCATTTTGCGCAAACGCTGATAATCTTGAAGATCGCGGAAGTAGGAGATATCGACCAAGCCGAACGGCAAACGGATCGGCGAGCCGCCGGTGGCGATTAATAACTTATCGTAGGTATATTCGCCTCCCTTGTTGTCGTTGACTATTTTTTTCGTTGTGTCAAGCCCGGTGACGGTGCGCCCCAGCAATAATTCGGCGCGCTCTTCGGTCTTGCGCCAGATCTTTTCGAGAGGTCGCCCCTTCCATAATCCCTTTGAAAGATTCGGGCGCATGTATGGAGCGTCGGGCTCCGCGCTGATGAGTCCGATTGAACCGTCCGCGTCCAATTCGCGGATCCCGCGCGTTGCCGCGTCGCCAGCTATGCCGCCGCCGATAATCAAGTATTTGTAGTGTTTCATGGTTACCCTTTCGTCAAGTTGAAGTGATCAATCTTCCATATTGACGAAACGACAACCTAATCTCTTCCCTCTCCCGCGAACGGACGAAAAATTTCCATCCAATTTTCAGCGTTGCCCAGCGCATCCCAGCCGAATTGTTTGTATAACCCGTGCGCGTCGCGTGTGGCGAGAGTCCAGCGGCGCAGACCTTGCAGATCAGGGTGGCTGTGGACAGTTTCCATCAACCACTTGCCAAGTCCGCGCGCGCGGTACTCTTCGTGGATGAACACATCGCAGAGATACGCGAAGATCGCGTAATCCGTGACGACGCGCGCGAGACCAATTTGTTTTTCGCCGTCATATAAGCCGAACACCAATGAATTTTCCAACGCGCGTTCTGTCCGTTCGCGCGGACGTCCCTTTGCCCAGTAGGCGCGTGCGAGAAATTCGCAGATGGCATCTACATCGAGGCGTGAATGATCGGTGCTGATCGTGAATTGTCCGCGATGCGCCTCAACTATTTTCTGCATGGCGTAAGTTTATCATGGGTGATAGTATCTCTATCATGTCATTGCGAGGGCGGTGTTCCTCCGCCCGAAGCAATCCCCAATACATTGCAGGAGATTGCTTCGCGGAGTTTATCCTGAGCCTGCCGAAGGGCTCGCAATGACATACAAGGAGACTCATGCTCAAACCCATTCGTTGGAATACTTTTATACGCGACTTCTTTGTCATTCAAATCGGATTTCTGCTTTACGGACTCGCGCTCGCGCTGGTCATTCGCGCGAACCTCGGCACGACCACCTGGCTGGTCTTCGAGATCGCGCTGGCAGACATTTTCAGAATCACCATCGGCAGGATGACCGTCTTCGTTGGGTTCGCGGTGTTGATCCTCGCGCTGGTATTGCGCGAAAAAGTAGGCTGGGGCACGTTGGGGAATATCCTCAGCATCGGTCCGTGGCTCGATCTGTGCTTGTGGTTGATTCCCTCAGTCACTGGAAATTTATTTTTGCAAATTGTTTTCTTCTTCGCAGGCATTCTCGTGCAGGGAATCGCAACCGCCGTCTACATCGGCGTGGACGCGGGCGCGGGTCCGCGTGACAGCATGATGCTGGCGATCCATCGCGTCACTGGAGTCAGTATCCGCCTCGCGCGCGGGGTGCTCGAAGTGATCGTTGTGTTGATCGGTTGGGTGTTGGGAGGTCCGCTGGGGTTCGGGACGGTGGTCTTCGCGCTGTTGATCGGTCCCTCGGTGCAGTGGGCGTTCAAGTTGTTCAACGTCAAGCCGCATCAACCCGAAGTTGAAGTTATTGAAGCCACCGCAGATTAATTCTTTTACCGCGAAGCACGCTAAGTCCGCAAAGTTTTAAAAGGTTTTCTTGGCGCCCTTCGCGCGCTTAGCGGTGATTATTTTGTGTTCACGCATTCAGCAATGCGTTTGACACCCTCTTCGATCTTGTCTGCTTCGTACATCACGAAGCACAACCGCATGTAATTTTTCAACCCGCCACTGCTAGAGAATAATGCGCCTTGACGAAAATCCACGTTGAACGCGCCTGCTCCTTTGCGAAGCGCGCCGACGTCTATGCCTTCGGGGAATTTCAGCCAGAAGAAATATCCGCCGTGCGGGACTTCGTATTTCGCTTGGGGAATATGACGACGCAACGCTTCGTCCATCACTTGAATTTGACTCAGATAAATTTGCTTTAGCCTCGCGATATTGTTTCCCAACCCGCCTGATTCGATCATCCCGCGCAGAATCGCGGATGTGAACGGATTCAACCCGCCGCCGCTGTCCATGAGTCCGCTATTGGCGAAACGGTGGATGATGTCTGCGTGCGCTTGCATCCAGCCGAGGCGCAGACCGGGGGCGAGGATCTTCGAGAACGATCCCAGCGAGATGACGTGCCTCGAGTCCACGAATGCGCCGAAAGGTTTGGGCGGCTGTTGCGAGTAATTCAATAATTGATACACCTCGTCGGCGACGATGAGGAAGTTATGTTTCTCCGCGAGTCGCACGATCTCTTCGCGGCGTCCCTGCGGGAGGGTGTAGCCTGTCGGGTTTTGAAAGGTCGGGATGAGGTAGAGAAATTTCGGCGCGGCCGAGGCAAGCGTCCCTGCGAGAGAAGCGGGGACGAGTCCGTTTTCGTCGGTCTCGACGGGAATGACGTTCAATCCGTGATCGGCAAAAATCCGCAGCGCCAAAAAATAAGACGGCTCTTCGACGAGAATCGTGTCGCCGGGCTTCGTAAAAAATGTGCAGACCAAGTCAAGCGCGTTCGAGATGCCCGTTGTGACGAACAGGTTATCGGCGTTCACCGAAAAGCCGTAGCCACCGCCGAGAAATTCCGCCAACGCCGCGCGGAAATGCCCATTGCCCTGTTCAGTTCCATATTGCAAAATAGAACTGTCGCTGTGCGCCAACGCCTGTTGCGCGGATTCGCGGATCATATCGAGCGGCAACAACGAAAGCGGCGGGTTGCCCAACCCGAGGTCAATAACATCGGGCGGGATAGAAGTTTGGATGATAGAGAAAGGATTCATAGCCGCAAGTATAATTGGGTTTGTTATAATCTCCTCCAACCCAATCTCAGGAGAACGCTTCATGCCACAAAAGAAGGGTTCGGATCAACTTCCCCTCAAGAAAGAAGAGATTATCAAGGATTACCGCCTCGCCTATCAGAGCAGGCAGGCTTCGCTCATCGGGCGGCGCGAGGTGTTGAGCGGCAAGGCAAAGTTCGGCATTTTTGGGGACGGCAAAGAGATCATCAACATCGCCATTGCGCGGCACTTCCGCAAGGGAGATTGGCGCTCAGGCTACTACCGCGACCAGACCTGGATGTTCATGCTTAACGTCATGAGCATCCAGGAATTTTTTGCCCAGTTGTACGCCCACGCGGATGTGGAGCACGAATCCAACACGGGCGGACGTTCGATGAACGCGCATTTCGCCAACCGCTTTATCAACGCGGACGGTTCTTGGAAAAACCAGACCGAGTTATACAACACTGCGGCAGACGTGTCACCCACTGGCACGCAGATGCCGCGGGCGGTCGGGCTGGCGTACGCATCGGTTTTGTATCGCGGCATTGATGAACTCAAACAATTCACTCAGTTTTCGCGCAACGGAAATGAAGTGGCATGGGCAAGCATCGGCAACGCGTCTGCCGCGGAGGGGATGTTTTGGGAAACGGTCAACGCGATTGGCGTGTTGAAAGCGCCCGCCATCATCACGATCTACGACGACGGTTATGGCATCTCGGTGCCGAACGAATATCAAATGACCAAGGGCAATGTGGGCGACCTGCTCGAAGGCTTTCAACGAAACTCCGAATCAAAAAACGGATACGACCTCTACCGCGTCAAGGCGTGGGATTATCCCGCATTGATCGAAACATTTCGCGTCGCGTCGGAAACCGCGCGGGAGGAACACGTCCCTGCGTTGGTGCATGTCACCGAGGTCACACAACCGCAAGGTCACAGCACGAGCGGCTCGCATGAGCGATATAAATCTGCCGAACGGTTGAAGTTCGAAGAGGAATTCGACGGCGTCCACAAAATGAAAACGTGGATGATCGAAAAGAAGATCGCAACCGAAACAGAATTCAAGCAATGGGAAAGCGAAGATTACGCGATCGTCGAAAATATTCGCAAGATCGCATGGGATTCGTTCCTCAACCCGATCCTCGAGGAGCGCGGACAAGTGATGGATATGCTCGATGAGATCGCGGGCAGTTCGAGTCATGCCGATGCGTTGAGTCGGCTCAGAGAGCGGCTGGCAAATCTCCCGTCGGTGGCGAGGCGGGATGTCCACAGCGCGGCGCATGAAGCCTTGCGAATCCTGCGCGACGAGGCGAATCCATCCAAGCAGGTTTTAATCCAATGGAAAAATGAACAGGATGCGATCAACGAGACGCGCTACGGTTCGCATCTGTACGACGGGACGGCTGGTTCGGTTGCGGAGATCAAGCCCGCCTATTCGGCATCGTCGCCCACGATGATGGGGTTTGAAGTGATCAACGCCGCGTTCGATTCGATTCTGGAACGCGACCCGCGCGTGATCGCGTTCGGCGAGGACGTTGGTTTTCTTGGCGATGTGAATCAAGGTTTCAAGGGGATGCAGGAAAAATATGGCGCGCTGCGCGTGAGCGATACGGGCATCCGCGAAGCGACGATCATGGGGCAGGCGATCGGCTTGGCGATGCGCGGACTGCGACCCATTTGTGAAATTCAATATCTCGATTACATTTTGTATGCGCTGCAAATCATGTCGGATGATCTGGCGACACTGCATTGGCGCACGGCGGGAGGACAAGCCGCGCCTGTGATTGTTCGCACGCGCGGACATCGTTTGGAGGGCGTGTGGCATTCGGGTTCGTTGATGGCGGGATTGATTAATCTCCTGCATGGCATGAATGTGTTGGTACCGCGCGATATGACTCGCGCCGCAGGTTTTTACAACACGCTGTTGAAATCGAATGAGCCTGCTGTGGTCGTTGAGGTGTTGAACGGCTATCGCGTGAAAGAACGATTGCCCGATAACATCGGCGAGTTCACTGTCCCGCTCGGCGTGCCTGAGGTGATTCGTGAAGGAAGTGATCTCACGCTCGTCACATACGGCGCGTGTTGCCGCATTGCGCTCGACGCGGCGGACAAGTTATCCAAAGCAGGCATTGAAGTTGAGGTCGTGGATGTGCAGTCGCTGTTGCCATTCGATGTTCACGGAAAGATCGTTGATTCGTTGAAGAAAACCAACCGCGTGTTGTTCTTGGACGAAGATGTGCCAGGCGGAACGTCCGCGTATATGATGCAGGAAGTGATCGAGAAGCAAGGCGGGTATTTCCATTTGGATTCGCCCGCTCGCACGTTGAGCGGCAAGGCGCATCGTCCCGCGTATGGTTCAGATGGCGATTATTGGAGTAAACCGAATGCGGAGACGATCTTTGATGCTGTTTATGAGATGATGAATGAGGTTGATCCAGGGAAGTATCCAGTGATTAAGTGAACGGTTATCAGTGGGCAGTTATCAGTGAGCAGTTATCAGTGAGCAGTTATCAGTAAACAGTAAACAGTGAACAGTGAACAGTGAACAGTGAACAGTGAACAGTAATCAGTGTAAATGGAGGTTGAGATGAGCGGATTGAAACATGCGGAGAGTTTTCGTGATTTGATCGTGTATCAGAAATGCCGAGCATTGGCAAAAGAGATCAAGGTACTCACGCAGTCGTTTCCGAACGATGAGAAGTTTTCGCTCACTGATCAGGTCCGCCGTTCATCGCGTTCGATCGGGGCGAACATCGCGGAATCATGGGCGAAGCGGCGTTACGAAAAACATTTCATCAGCAAACTGACCGACTCCGATGGCGAGCAGATGGAAACCCAACATTGGATAGGAACGGCAATGGATTGTGATTATATTGACCAAAAGACAAACGACCAGTTGGTCGCAAAATGCCTTGAAATCGGACGAATGCTGAATGGCATGATGGACAAAGCCGATATGTTCTGCGGTGAACCTCCGCGAGGTGTGCGCGAAGAAGCCGCTGTCTATTTCACAGAATCTGACGATGAAGACACCGATGACTGATCACCGATTACTGATCACTTGTAACTGGAGAAAAAATGGCAACTAAAGTACTTGTCCCACTACTCGGCGAAGGCGTTGAGGAAGTTACTGTCATCAAATGGCTGAAAAAGGAAGGCGACTCGGTCAAGGAGTTGGAGCCGCTTCTTGAGGTGAACACCGACAAAGTGGACACCGAAATCCCCGCGCCCGCGTCTGGGACGGTGTTGAAGATCATGGCGGAGGAGGGACTCCCTGCGAAGGTGGGGGCGGTGTTGGCGTTCATTGGGAAGGAGGGGGAGTCGGTGGAAAGTGGAGGAGTGGAAAGTGCGCCGCAAGTGAAGGCAAAAGTGAGCAGTGACCAGTCATCAGTTTCGCAACCTGTTACGCAGTCCGCAGTACGCGGTACGGATTTAGGCTTTATCTCTCCTGTTGTGGCGAAAATTGCCGCAGAGCATGGGGTGAATTTACAGAACGTGGCTGGGACGGGATTGAATGGGAGGATCACGAAAAACGATGTGCTGGCGTTTGTAGAAAGTGGAAAGTCGAAAGTCACAGGTCAACCTGTCAACCTTCAACCTGCAACCTTGAAACCCATAGAAGGCGACCAACTCATCAAGCACTCTCCCATACGCAAGTCCATCGCGGAACATATGGTGATGTCGAAACACACGTCGCCGCATGTGTTGACGGTGATGGAAGCGGACATGAGCCGCGTGTCGAAGCATCGCTCAGCCAACAAGGAAATGTTCTCGCGCGATGGAGTCAACCTCACCTTCACCGCGTACTTCATGACGGCGATCGTTGCGGGGTTGAAGAGTTATCCCATCGTCAACTCGTCGTGGTCGGATGAAGGCGTGCTGGTGCACAAGGCGGTCAATCTCGGCATGGCAACGTCGTTGGGAGAGGAAGGATTGATCGTGCCTGTGATCAAGAACGCTGATAATTTGTCCCTGCTGGCGATGGCGCGTTCGGTCAATGACCTGGCGAATCGAGCCCGCGCGAAGAAACTGCAAACAGACGAGGTGAAGGGCGGAACGTTCACGCTGACCAATCACGGCACTGGCGAATCATTATTCGCGTTTCCTGTGATCAACCAGCCGCAATGCGGAATCCTTGGCGTCGGCGCGATGCAGAAGCGCGTGGTAGTTATTGATGACGCGATTGCCATCCGCCCGATGGTGTATTTATCGTTCGTATTCGATCATCGGATTTTAGATGGCGCGTCGGCGGATCACTTTTTGATGAAGGTGAAGGAGACTCTCGAAAATTGGAGTTGAGGGGAAAGAGAGACTGGAGATTAGAGACTAGAGATTTTAGAGAAATAGAGAATTGGAGAATTGGGTTTATGAGCGAACACAAAGATCATGCGAGTGTGAAGATTCATCCGCCTGTGTTGTTGGTGATTCATATTTTCATTGCTTGGTTGCTGGGAAGGTTTATCGCTTTACCGATTGTCATTTCGCCGTTATTTAAAAACATCGGTTTGGCATTGGCGGGCGTCGGTTTCCTGCTTGGGTTGTCGGCATTATTTGCCTTCACGCAAGCGCGGACAACGGTCAATCCGCATGGGTCGGTGAGGGCAGTCGTTTCAAGCGGAGTGTATCGCTTCACGCGCAATCCGATCTACCTCGGCATGGTGTTCATGCTGATCGGCTTTCCGCTCGCGTTTGGGAATGTGTGGGGGATTCCGCTTGCGGCTGTGTTCATTCCGCTGATGAACAATCTGGTGATTCGACACGAAGAGACTTATCTGGAGAAAAAGTTTGGGGAGGCGTACACAGGCTACAAGTTCCGTGTGAGGCGGTGGGTGTAAATCCAAAAGACGGCGGCAAACCGTCTTTTATTTTTATCCTTGACATAGAATATACGTTCTATTATTATCGGGCAAAGGAAACGAACATGCCTAAAAGCAAAATTGAAGTCCTACCGTTAACGATGAAAAGATGGGATGATATGGTCTCTGTGTTTGGCGAGCATGGCGGGTATGCGGGATGCTGGTGCATGTTCTGGCGGCTGGATCGTTCGGATTTCAAAAAATTACGCGGCGGGGGAACAAGAGAAATCCTTCGTCAGATGACTGAAAAGAAACAGGAACCTGGGTTGATTACCTATGTGAATGGCAAGCCTGCTGGCTGGTGTTCGGTAGGTCCGCGTGAAAATTATCTGGCGCTCGAAAATTCTCGCATTCTCAAACGCGTGGACGAGAAGCCTGTCTGGTCCATCGTTTGCTTTTTTGTGGATAAATCCGTTCGCAAGCAGGGCTTGATGGCTGAGATGTTGCGCGGCGCGGTGGCATATGCAAAAAAGCATGGCGCAAAGATCGTCGAGGGCTATCCGATTGACATGCAAACCGAAAAACTGGCTGGGCAAAAACTAAACAGTTATGCGGGCTATATGGGAATTGCCTCCGCCTTCCGCGAGGTTGGGTTTGTGGAAGCGGGTCGCGCTTCTGAAACGCAATTGATCATGCGTTACAAAATCAAATAGGAGAATCACATGTCCATCCAAAAATCTGAAATCCAACTTGATGTGAACGGAAAGAAAGTCAACGCGTATCTCGCCGCGCCAGACAATGGCGGACCTAGCGTTCTCCTTCTCCACGCATGGTGGGGACTCAAACCGTTCTTCAAAGAGACGTGTGACCGACTCGCCGAGCAGGGGTTTACCGTGCTCGCGCCCGACTTGCGAGATGGTCAAATTGCGAAGACGATCGAGGAAGCCAAAGCGTTAATGGAAAAAAGCGACGGTCAACTCGTCGGCGATACGGTGATGGCGGCAAAGGATCATTTGCGCGGATTGACAAACGGCAAGATCGGCGTGGTTGGTTTTTCAATGGGCGGAGCATGGGCGTTGATCACTGCCGCGTACAAACCCGAACAAATTGCGGCTGTTGTCCTCTTCTACGGCAACGAAGGCATCGAGTATGGAAAGGTCACCGCCAAAGTGATGGGGCATTACAGCGACAACGACGAGTGGGAGCCGAACGAGTATGTGGAGAATACCTTCGCGGAGTTTAAAAAGGCAGGCGTGGACGCGACGCTTCACATCTACCCCGGGGTTGCCCACTGGTTCGTCGAGTCTGATCGCCCCGAATACGACTCCGCTTCCGCGCAGTTGGCGTGGGAACGGACGTTTGAGTTTCTGAAGCAGAACGTGAAATAAAAAGAGGAATTAGACTCAATCCAAAAAAACGGGACGCTGATTCACGCAGAAAACGTAGATTTTTCCTTTTTGAGTCAGCGTAATCAGCGTTGTCTGCGTCCAAAAGATTTTTGCCCTGTTACGTATAAAATCTATTCCCTATTTTGTGAATACGTATCGAGCAGGTCGTCATACTTCCCGGTGTTCATTTCCCAAATAGTTCTCAGTCTCTCCCAAGACCATAGATCTCCGCTGATGACGATTTTCAATTTGTCGTAATATCGCGCCAACGCAGGGTCGCTGATTTGATTCAGCCCGGTTTGCAGGGTTTCAATGTATCCATCCACCGGTCGGCGGGTGAAATGACCAATGCGCGGATTGGATTCGTCGTTTTTTATTCTTGCAAGCAGGGGGTCGTATAATGCCCAACTATCCACAATGTGGACATTGGGTCCCGCATAGTAGCCGACCATCCCAGCCGCTGTCACCACTCCCAGAGCAGGAACGGCAGGAATCCAATGAACAATGTCTGTACGCCTTTCCAATTGCGATGGCGCGAGATGAATTCATAGGCAAGCGCCGGCGCAAAAAACAGGAAGGAATCCATGCGATTCAAGGTTCCAAGCCCGGCAAGGCATGCCAGCGTCAGAAATCTCCGTCCGTCCGATGGTGTATCTTTCGTTCGTGTTCGACCATCGCATTTTAGATGGCGCTTCGGCGGATCACTTTTTGATGAAGGTGAAAGAAACGTTGGAAGAGTGGAGTTAGAACGAGGCAGGCAACTTTATTCCGCGTGAGGCGCCGATTGTTCCATCGTCGCCACGGGAAACGTAAAGTGAAATGTTGCGCCCCGGCCTGAATCGCTTTCGATCCAGATGTTGCCCCCGTGCCCTTGCACTGCGAGGCGGCAGAAGGCAAGTCCAATTCCAAGCCCGGGCTTGTTCGAGCCGCGCATGCGCGTGAATTTATCGAAAACGCGTTCCTGTTCCGCCGGCGGAATGCCGGGGCCGGTATCCCTTACCCACAGATGGACCCAACTGTCTTCGTGTAGCGCGCCAACCTGTATCTCGCCTTCGGTGGGGGTGAACTTGCTCGAATTTTCCACGAGGTTGATCAACACGCGCCGCGCCATATCCTCATCCACCCAAATGGACGGGAGGGAGGCGGGCAGGAGAGATTCGAGCTTCTGCCGGCGTCCATCCGCCACAGGTTGCATATCCACCACCGCCTGCTGGATGAGCGTCAGCGCATCCACAGGTTTTTGGTTGACCACAGGTTGACCCGACTCGAGGCGGTTCACGTCCAACAGCGAGTTGACGAGGCGTTGGATGCGCTCGGTGGAATTCTCGGCGATCTTGATGATAGCAAGCACAGTCTCGCGGTCTTTCTCCGGCACCATTGTGTACAAAATATCGAGGCTCGAAGAAATGTTCGCCAGCGGTGAGCGCAGGTCGTGATAGATCATCGAGGTAAGATCGCCGCGCAAACCATCCAATTCCTTGCGCTGGGTAATGTCGCGCAGGATCCACTGGATGGCGTCCGCTTCCTCGAACTCGATGCGCCGCGCGTGGACTTCGATGGGCACGTGCGCGTCATCCTCCCTGCTCAAGGATGATTCGTACGTGCACATGCGGTTCTCGCGCAGGGTTTCGAATTCCATCCCTGTTTTGTTCCAGTTCACCTCGTGAAGTTGGTCGATGCTCAGCGCGCGCAGAGTCTCGTCTGTGTAGCCGCTCAACAACACCGCCTGGCGGTTGGCTTCGAGCATCTTCCCTTCCCAATCGGTGATGACCATCGGATCGATGCTGTCTTCGAATAGCTCGCGGTAACGCTGGTGCGCGGCTTGCAGTTTCTCGAACAATTGCGCGTTCTGGATCGCCGACCCCGCCAAGCCGCCGATGCCCGCCATCACGAGCAACGCGTCGGGGTCGAAGGATTTCGCAACGGGGTTGACCGCCACAAGAACGCCGATCACACGCCCCTGCGAATGAATCGGAGCGACGAGCAGGGCGCGCATGTCGATGCCGCCGAATCGGTCTTCGTTGTGGAAATCCTTTTCATGGGCGAGATCGTTTGCCACCACGCCGCGCCCATCGCGCGCCGCATGACCCACAATGCCCACGCCCAGTGGAATTTGCCTGCCGAGGATCAATCCCGCGTTCTGCCCGGTTGCGGCGCGAAAGACAACGTGCTCGTCCTCGATCATGCCGAGCGCGGCGGTTTCCACCTGCAACGCTTGGATCGACTGGATGAGGATGCGTTTATGCAGATCTTCCATGCGAAGCGAAACGTTCATCGACGACGCGCCTTCGGCGAGGGCGGTCATCACGCGCGCCTGTCGCTGACTTTCGGTGTATAAGCGCGCGTTCAAAATGGCAATCCCTGCCTGGTCCGCAATGGCTTGCATCAGGTCGAGTTGTTCGGTGGTAAAAGCGTTGGGCGAAGTATGCACCAACGTGAGAACCCCCACTAATTTTTCGCGCGCCTGCAACGGCACGCAGATGGCAGATTTCACCCCGGTCTTATTCAGCGTATCGTCGGGGCGCATTAACCAGCGCTCGTCTTTGCTGGTATCGGGAACATACACGCCGCGCTTGTTGCGGATCACCCAGCCCGCCAGCCCGCGTTCCATCGTATCGCGCAATTGCTGGGTGGTATGCTCGTGGACTTGCGAACCGTACACAATGGTCGCGTCTACGGCTTTGCCTGAGTCGTCCAATACAACCACACTGCACCGTTCGCCGCCCACGTTCTGGATGGCTTCGTATAACACGCGCTGTAATACCGTGCGCAAATCGAGCGCGGTCGCCAACTCGCGGCTGACGTTGTAAAGCAGTTCAAGAAGAGCGCGCGTGCGATCTTGTTCGTTTTTCGACATACGTGTTGCCAAAGTATAGCACAATCCCTTACGGTACAATTGCCCCATGTCTCTCGACCTCGCGCGTATCCAAGCCCTCTGCTTCGATGTGGATGGCACCCTCAGCGACACCGATGATCTGTATAAGGAAAAAGTCCGGCGCTTCTTTCCCCAATTTCTATTTGGCAACCCCGACCATGCGGCGCGGCGCTTTGTGATGTGGGCGGAGGCGCCCGGCAACGCTCTGCTTGGGTTCGCCGACACGTTCGGCATCGACGATGCAATGGTGGCGGTCATCGATTGGATGTCGCGGCATCGGCGGCAGACTGCGAAAAAGTTTCTGCTTGTGCCCGGTGTGAACGAGATGCTGGCGCAACTCAAAGGGAAATATCCGATGTCGGTGGTCAGTGCGCGCGACGAAAAGGGGACGATGCGCTTTCTCGAGCAATTCGATCTCGTGAAATATTTCGACGCAATCGTGACGGGGCTTTCAGCCGAACACACAAAGCCTTACCCGGATCCCATTCTGCTTGCGGCAAAAAAAATGGGCGTGAAGCCTGAGGAATGCTTGATGATCGGCGATACCACCGTAGATATGCGCGCCGGCAAATCGGCGGGGGCGCAGACGGCGGGCGTGTTGTGCGGCTTTGGGGAAAAAGAGGAGTTGTTGCGCTTCGGCGCGGATGTGATCCTGGAAACGACAAGCGAACTTGCAAACAAATTAATTCAACTTACTTAACTCCGTAGCGCGAGACTGCGAAGCGTCTCGCGCTTCAGGCTGTTCTTGCGCAAGAGCGCATATTGCAGGTTAACAATTAAACTGAGCAATAACCCACAGACCCCGAAGGGGTCAAATGATTATAGTATTGAAGGATGTGTCAACACATTCAACCCCGAAGGGGTGTCAGAGGCTGCAAATTTATGTCATCTGTCGCCACGGCGCCACGCGACGCCTTCGGGGTTAGTGAAATTTTCGTCCAAGGCTAGAATCAGATCACCCCTTCGGGGTTTATCTCTTCATAATTGATTTCATTCGTAGCGCGACAACTTCACTCCATACCAGCATAGCCAACATAAAAATATAAAACGCCGCGCCTTTGAGCCAAAAGGTGGGAAGCGCCAGCGCAACCGTGATCCACGTGTAAGCGGATAAATTTTTCCAGCGCGAATCTTTTTGAAACGCAAAGCCAAGCAGGATCATCGCGGGCATGAGGGTGAGACCGAGGAGGACGAACGAGAGGTCATGCAAACGTCCGTGCCAGGTGGCGGGCGTGGAGCGCATCGTCGGGTCGGTGGTGAACGCGAGACCGGCGAGGGCAAGCCCGGCGAGAGTCAACGCGAGGGTGGCGGGATCGGTCAACGATGTGCGAGGCAGGCTGAGGCGGAGTCCGGAAGCGAAGACCGCCAGCATGAATCCGCTGAGGAGGAAAGTCGCGGTCATGATCCAGCCGAAGTCGCCGAGCGCGAGTCCGCTGGGCCAATCGAAGGTGGGAGCGTGAATCGGATGCCAGCCGATGGAAAGGAGAAAGTCGAATTTGAGGATGGTGAGGAGGGTAACAACCGTTGCGAAAAGAATCGGGCCGATCATGCCGACGCGCGCGGCGCGTTTGATCATCGCGTGAGGTACACCGCGAGAAGCGCAATCAGCCCGGGCAAGGCTTGAATATAGAGGATCGTTTTGCGCGTGGTGAGTCCGCCGTAGATGCCCGCAATGACGACGCAAGCTAAGAAGAAAATTTTGACCGAGGCGTTGCCGTCGAGCAGACCCCAGATCAAGCCTGCCGCGAGGAAGCCGTTATACAATCCTTGATTCGCGGCGAGTGAGGCGGAGGCTTTGGAATATTCGGGAGTCATCTTGAATGTTTTTCTGCCGAAGGGATGATCCCAGAAGAACATTTCGAGCGCGAGAAAACCGAGGTGCAACACGGCAACGAGAGCGACAAGAAGATTGGCGGCGAGGTTCATGAAAACTCCTTTTTGTGGTTGATGCGATTATACAGCACGGCTGTTCTCCCTTATAATCGGAAGTATGGCATACACATCCATTCTTGTTGAAACTCGCGGGCGCGTTGGGCTGGTCACGTTGAATCGTCCGCAGGCCTTGAACGCGTTGAACCACGCGCTGATGACCGAACTGATGGATGCGTTGGACGCCTTCGATAAAAACGAGGCGATCGGCGCGATGGTGATTACGGGTAGCGAGAAAGCCTTCGCCGCCGGGGCGGATATCAAAGAGATGGCGGATAAATCTGCCATGCAAATGACGCGCGAGGATCATATCGCCGTGTTTGGAAGGATTCGCGCGATCCGCAGGCCGGTGATCGCGGCGGTGTCGGGCTGGGCGCTGGGAGGCGGATTCGAGCTTGCGCTTTCGTGCGACATGATCGTCGCTTCGGATACCGCCAAGTTTGGTTTGCCTGAGATCACCCTGGGCGTTATCCCCGGGGCGGGGGGCACGCAACGACTCGTCCGCGTGGTGGGGAAAGCCCTCGCCATGGAAATGATCCTCAATGACCGCAAGATCAACGCGCAGGAAGCGCTTCATTTCGGATTGGTGAATCGAGTCGCGCCTGTGAGCGATTATCTCAACGACGCGTTGAAACTCGCCGAGGAGATCGCCGCGCGCGCGCCGTTGGCTGTCCGCGCGGCAAAGCAGGCGATCAGTTACTCGTATGAATCGTTCCTCAAGGATGGGCTTGCCGAGGAAAAACAGATTTTTTACAACTTGTTCAATTCAGAAGATCAAAAGGAAGGCATGAGCGCCTTCGCGGAGAAACGCAACCCGCAATGGAAGGGGAAATGAAATGGTGGACTATATCGAACTGAAAAATCTGTTTCAAGACCTGAACATTCCGGCGGAGAAACCGGTGATCGCGCACGCTTCACTCAAGCCGTTCGGGTATATTCAAGACGGCGCGGATGCGATTTTGCGCGCCCTGATGGGGACGTTCAATACCATCGTCATGCCCACGTTCACATATTATTCGATGGTTACGCCGCCGAACGGACCGCCCAATAATGGCATGATCTATGGCAAGCCCGATATCCCCAATGAAATGTCCACCACGTTCACGCCCAGCCTGCGCGCCGACCCGATGATGGGTATATTGTCCGAAGCGTTGCGCAATCATCAAGAGGCAAAACGATCGTCGCATCCCATTCTTTCGTTTGCAGGCATTCATGCCGACGAGATCCTGAACACTCAATTGCGCGACGATCCGCTGGCGCCGGTCGGCGCGTTGATGGAGCGCGATGGTTGGGTCATCCTCATCAATGAAAACCACGCCTCCAACACGAGCATCCACTACGCGGAGAAACTTGCAGGGCGAAAGCAGTTCATCCGCTGGGCGTTGGTCGGCGATCGCACAGTGGAATGTCACAACTATCCCGGCGATTCGGGCGGGTTCGGCGCCATCGCGTCACACCTCAAAGAGGACACGGTCCGCGTGGAGTTGGATAAGTCCTTTGTGGAAGCCATACCGATCAAGCGTGTTATCGATGTGGCGATGGCTTTAATTAAAAACGATCCGCTCGCCTTGTTGTGCGAGCGGGATGATTGTTTGATGTGTAACGCCGTGCGGGGAAAATACGCTATGGGGTGAAATCACAATTCGCTGATCGAATGAACCCATTTCAATTTCAGGTCTTTGCGACAACGGTTGGCGAGCCGCTCGTCTGCCGTCCAAAAGTCAGCAACCAGTTTTTCAGCCAACGCCATATAAAAAGCATCATACGCTTTCGATTGACCAAGTTTGCCAGCCCATTCGAGCGCGCGCAGGCTGAGCTCTTCGTCTTCATCCATGATTTCAAAGCGCAAGGCGTGGATGTCTCGCAAGGCTTGTTCTGCATCTTCCGAAGACATTTCTTTTATGACCACCCGCTGACGGATTGCCGTTGCGGTTTCGCTCAGCCACAAACGCGGCGCGCACGGGGTAATTTGTTCACGATCAACACGATCCCAGAATTGCGAAAGGCTGTCGGTCATCCTCGTGATCGTATTGACGGCGATGTTAGCGTCCACGACCCAGTAGTTCATTCACCCTCTCCTCTCGCGCTTGTTCCAAGAGTTTGACTGAATCGGTAAGCGGCTTTCCCTTGCGGCGTTTCAAAATACGCGCGCTCAATTCGCGGGCGCGCTCTAAGGCAAGCGCGCGCTCCTTGCGCGCATCAGTGTCTTCGCGCAAACCCGCAGTGACATATTCCCGCACCAGATCGCTCACACTGCGATGCTTTTGCGCGGCGAGACGTTCCAACGCTTCGCGCTGGCGTCGTTCCAACAAAAGATTCACTCGTTGCAAGTTTTGCATTCTGGCTCCTTCCCCGCATTATACACACCCACATGCGCATACGTCAAACCGCCCTACTGAAACGTGATCTCCTCCACGCGCCAGCTTTCTTCGCCGATCAACTTCTTGAGGCGGTCGAGCATTTCTGGGCAGACGCGCGTGGTGTCGTTGGGGAAGTCAATCAAGTGACCTGACCCGTTCTCGAAAATCTGAAAACTGAATCGGTCGCGCCCGTGGAATGAGATCAGCGTGCCATAGATGGTTTTGATCCTGCGTCGGTCGCGTTCCTTGTCGCCCGTCGAGCGCAGCATCACCGTGACTTGCTTCGGCGGATGTTTCTGGTCTTCCTCTTTGACCAGCGTGGTGTAAATGGATTTGAGGGATGTGACAACCGCTTCGCGCGCCGCGTCATCTTGGTCGCCCGTCTCATCTTGACTCTCAACTTGAGCAGTCATCGCTTCGACGCGCGGCGGCGTGACTTCATCACTCTTCTTGAACTTCGGCTCAGGCTTGGACGCAATCGCGCCCTCTTCGAATGAGGGCTGCCATTCATTGTCCCAGCCATCGGGGAAGTTATCGGGTGGCGGAGGTTCGCTGTAGAGCGAGATACTATCTCGCCCTACTTCATAAGCAGGCGTGGATTCGGCAACTTGAGGAACCATCACTGGAGGCGGCGTCTGCTTTTGTTGCGCCATCGGCTTCGGTTGCGTGGACTTGATGTTGAGCGGCGTGACAGGAGTCGGCTTGGGTTGTGGAGTCGCTTGCGAGGGCGAAGCAGGCTGACCCTGAGAGAGAGGCGGCTTCGCGCTGAGCGGAGACGAAGCGTCATCCAATGATTCGAGAATCTTGATCTCCGTCCGCACCGCATCCACTAAAATTTTTGGCGGCGTGGAGTTTCCATCCACTTTGCCTTCGACGATCACGATCTGACCAACGGTGAGTTGCTCGCGCGTTTTCTCCCACGTGCGCGGGAAGAGCACGAGTTCGATGTTGCCTTGAATATCTTCGAGCGTGACGAAACCCATCGGCTTGTTGGTCTTGGTCATGTACGGGCGGACGTTGGTGATGAGACCCGCCACGCGGACTTTTTCTTCGTGCGAGGCTTCGCCGAGTTGACCCGAAAAATAACTGACGATCTGCGCGAACGTTTTTTGATACGGCGTGAGCGGATGATCGGAAATATATAAGCCGATGAGTTCGCGCTCCCAGTTGAGCATCTCGCGTTTATCAACATTATTGACTTCGGGCAATGTGATTTCCTCGACGACGCCCGTTGTTGTGCCGAAGAGACTCATCTGCCCCGCATCTGCCGCGCGGAAGTGCGCATTGCTGATCGAAACGATTCGATCGAGCGAGGCGAGCAACGCGGCGCGGTTGCCGAACGCGTCCATCGAACCGACTTTGATGAGACATTCGAGGGCGCGTTTTCCAACCGCGCGAAGATCGACGCGCCGCGCAAACTCGTTGAGGTCTTTGAACGTCCCGTTTTGGTCGCGCTCTTTGAGAATTAATTCGACCGCGCCTTGCCCCACATTTTTTACCGCGCCTAACCCGAAACGGATGCTGGGTTTTTCTTGCCCTGAACTCGTTGAAGGGTTTTCAATTTCAAAATCCCAGCCCGAAGCATTGATGTCAATCGGCAGAACCGGCACACCCATGCTCTTCGCGTCTGAAATATAGAAGGCGACTTTCTCGGTCTGTCCCGCAGACGCCGAAAGCAACGCGGTCATGTATTCGGTTGGATAATTGGCTTTGAGATAGGCGGTCTGCACGGCGATGACGCCGTAGTCTGCCGCATGAGATTTGTTGAATCCATAACGCGCAAACTCTTCCCAATCGCTGTAAATGGATTCGGCAACGCTTTGTTCCATCCCCTGCTTCACCGCGCCCGTGACAAATTTGTTGCGATGTTTATCAATATCTTGTTTGATCTTCTTCGAGATCGCTTTGCGCAATTCATCCGATTCAGATGGCGTGTATCCCGCGAGTTCGACGGCGGCACGCATCAATTGTTCTTGATAAACGGGGATTCCGAATGTATCTTGGAAGATTGGTTGCAATGAGGGGTGACGATATTCCACGTCCGCTTCGCCGTGCATACGCGCGATGTAATCGGGGATGAACGCCATCGGACCTGGGCGATACAACGCGACCATGGCGATGATGTTGTCCAGCGTCTTCGGCTTCATCTGGACGATCCAGCGCGTCATGCCGCCGCCTTCCACTTGGAACAAGCCAGCGGTCTGCCCCGCGCCCATGATCTCAAACGATTTCGGATCGTCGAGCGGAATGTTGTTCAAATCCAATTTCACGCCGTGACGTTTCTCGATCAAATCGCACGCCTTCGCCATGACGCTCAACGTGATAAGCCCGAGGAAGTCCACTTTCAACATACCGAGCGAATCGAGAATGCCCATCTCGAACTGCGTCACCGTTTTGATCGGCGTCTCTTCCGAGCCAGAGGTCGGGCGATGCAACGGCAGGTATTCGATCATCGGCTTATCAGAGATGACCACGCCCGCCGCGTGAGTCCCTGCGTTGCGCACGGTCCCTTCCATGCGGGCGGCGGTGTCAATCAATTCACGCAGATGCGGTTGTTCGTTATAGATCTTTTTGAAATCGGGGATCGCGAGCGCGTCTTCCATTGTGGTGTTGCGACCCGAAACGAACGGCACAAGTTTTGCAACACGATCCACTTCAGGCAATGGGATGTCCATCACACGCGCCACGTCGCGCAACGCGGCTTTCGTTCCCATCGTCCCAAACGTGATGATCTGCGCGACCTTATCGCTCCCATATTTGCGCGATGTGTATTCAAGCATTTCCGAGCGGCGGTCGTCACGAAAATCCAAATCAATATCGGGCATCGAGATGCGCCCAGGGTTCAAGAAGCGCTCGAACAGCAGATCATGTTGAAGCGGGTCAACGACCGTGATCTCCAACACATACGCGACGATCGAACCCGCGGCAGATCCGCGCGCGTTGTACCAAATCCCATTTTCACGCGCGTGACGACACAAATCCCAGACGATGAGGAAGTAGGCGTCGAATCCCATTTTGTTGACGACGCCCAACTCATACTCGATTCTCTCGCGGACTTTGGAACGTGTCGCCGACTCCCCATACCTTTTCCTCGCCCCGTCCTCGCAGAGGTGACGGAGATAACTTGCCACCGTAAACCCATCAGGGACGGGAAACTCGGGCAAGTGATAGCCCTTGAACGATAAGTCCACATTACAGCGTTCGGCGATGAGGAGCGTGTTACTCAACGACTCGGGCACCTCAGCAAAGAGTCGACTCATCTCCTCGGGCGTGCGGAGGTAGTATGAGTCGTCGCTCATGCGCATCCGCTCGGGGTCCGAAAGAAGCGACTGGGTTTGGATCGCCAGCATAATATCCTGCAAACGGGCGTCATCCTGATTGATGTAATGCACGTCGTTCGTCGCGATATAGTTCGCCGAATACTTCATCCCCATCTCGAGCAGTTTTTTGTTTAAGTCGGTGATCTCTTTGATGTTGTGCTGTTGCAGTTCGATGAAAAAGTTATCGCGCCCGAAGACGTCGTAATACCAATTCATCCGCTTGACGGCTTCCTCGTGATTCCCATCCAACAGCAAGCGCGGAATCTCAGCCGACATGCACCCCGACGTAGCAATGATTCCCTCGGAATGTTTGGCTAACAGGTCATGGTCAATGCGAGGATAGTAATAGAAGCCGTCGAGTTGCGCGGCGGAGGAAATCTTGAGCAGGTTTTTGTAACCTGTTTCATTTTCAGCGAGCAACAACAAGTGAGAGGAGGTTCTATCGAGTTTCGAATCGCGGTCTTGCATCGTCCGCGCCGCCATGTACGCTTCCACGCCGATGATCGGTTTGATCCCCTCGTTCGTCGCGGCTTTGTAAAAATCCATCACCCCGAACATCGTGCCGTGATCGGTGATCGCCACCGCAGGCATCTCCAACTCCTTCACGCGCTTGACGAGTTTCTTGATGTTCGAGAAGCCGTCGAGCAGGGAGTATTCGGTGTGAACGTGGAGGTGGGTGAAGGACATGAGAGCAGAGGATTGGAGGATTAGAGGACTAGAGAATTGGGGTTGAGGGTATTATAGCACGGGTGTTCGAGGACAGAAAGATAATTAGGGCAATCGCATTTGGATTTTTTGTCCGCTAATCCTCACGAATTCACGCTAACCTTTCTCGGAAAAATTCGCGCAGATTAGCGGATTCGAAGGCAAAACACCGTGTTTTGAGCCTCGAGATTTTC
>NZ_DBNHEF010000051.1:0-69675 GCF_057138825.1 Candidatus Defluviilinea gracilis | reverse complement strand
ATCACCGCACATATGGCGATGCTGATCAAATCTATGAGTTTATGTTCCTTCGTTCGATCCACCCGCGGATCGCTCACTTTGCTAAAATGCTCGGCGATCGCCTCCAATGGCTTCTTTGTCATGGCTACCTCCTTCAAGATAGCCCTTTTTTACCTCAATTTAGATGCAATCGCCCTATATTCGGAGATTTAGCGGCTGGGTCTTATGCGACAAATTGAAATTTGTCGTACGAGACCACGAGGTGGAGGTTCTCCCGCGCGAGCGGGATGCTACGGACTTCCCCTCTCCTTTCAGGAGAGGGGTTAGGGGTGAGGTTCAAAAATCGGATCGATCAGCGGATGCCTCTGAAGTTTGTCACAAACTTCTTTCTCCCTTCCGAAATAAGCGAAAGGCAACACGGTTTAAAAAAACTCTGTTGTTCGCCCGAAATCCAAAGAGCGATCTTTGGGACAAGGGAAGCGCAAGTGACACAGATGGATTCCATCTGTTTGTGCTATGGAAGGGCTGTCTTTTTTAATGCTGAGTCGTTAACAGGCATGCCCACGCATGCCTGTTTTTCGTTTTTACCCAAAACGCTGGTTGAGCGCAAGCAGTCGAAACCAGCAGGCAATACCGAACTTGTAATTTGTGGTTTCGATACGGGCGAGAGAAGCGCTCGCCCTACTCAACCACCGAATTAGGAATGAACTCAGCAAGAATCGGGTCGGCAGATGTAATGGATGTTCATAGAATAGCATCAACAAAAGGAGAAACTATGAACACCAATTTCAAACAATCGTCCGAAGATTACCTGCGCATCGAGCAGGCGATCCTGTACCTTGAAAACCATTTCAAAGACCAGCCCAACCTCGACGAGGTCGCCGCGAACGTCGGCTTGAGCGAATTTCACTTTCAGCGACTCTTCACACGTTGGGCGGGAGTCAGCCCGAAACGCTTTTTGCAATTCGTGACGAAGGAAAGCGCGAAGGATCTGCTCGACAAGTCGGAGAATCTGCTCGACACCACGCATCAAGTCGGACTGTCGAGTCTGGGCCGCCTCCATGATCTTTTTGTGAACACCGAGGCGATGTCGCCAGGCGAGTACAAATCCAAAGGCGAAGGCGTGACCATTCGATACGGGATCCATCTCACGCCATTCGGCAAATGTTTGATCGGACTCACCGAACGCGGAATTTGTCACCTCGGCTTTGTGCAGGGAAGCGAAGGCGAAGCAATTGACAATCTCGTGAGTGATTGGAAGGAAGCGAAGATGATCGAAGACTATCGAGCCACTGCCGCGCTAGTCGGTCCGATCTTCGACCTGCGCTTCAACACCCGCATCAAGCCGCTGACGTTGCACCTGCGCGGGACGAACTTCCAGTTGAAAGTGTGGGAGGCGCTGTTGCAAATCCCTGCGGGTTCGGTGTCCACCTACGAAGGGATCGCTTCGCACATCGGCAATCCAAACGCCGTTCGCGCGGTGGGAACAGCCGTTGGTCACAACCCAATTGCCGTGTTGATTCCCTGTCATCGGGTGATCCGCAAGGCTGGCGAGTTTGGGAAGTATCGCTACGGAGCGTTGAGGAAGAAGGCGTTGTTGGCTAGAGAGTTCGTCAGTGCGTGAAAGGCGTGTAAAAAATACATCAGCCACAGAGAACACAGAGCGCACAGAGATTTTTAAAAGGTTTTCTCAGTGTTCTCTGTGGCTCTCCCGAAGGACATCGGGACGATATGTGGCTACAAAGGAATAAATGAAAACAAAAATATGGATTGCTTTGCTCGCGTTGTACATTGTGTGGGGTTCAACTTATCTTGCGATTCGATTCGCAGTGGAAACGATCCCGCCGTTCTTTCATGCGGGGTTGCGGTTCCTCATCTCAGGGCTGATCCTCGTCCTCTGGCGGCGCGCGGCGGGAGATGCCGTGCCGACGCGCGTGCAATGGAAATCGGTGGCGATCATCGGCACATTGCTACTACTCGGCGGCAACGGGCTTGTCTCGTTCGCAGAACAACGCATCGCATCAGGCGTCGCGGCGTTGATCGTCGGCACGACCCCGATGTGGCTGGTGTTGATCGAATCCCTGCGCCCGAACGGGGTCAAACCCACGTGGCTGATCATTGTCGGGTTGATCGTTGGCTTTAGCGGTATTTACCTATTAATTGGTCCGTCGGCATCAACGGGCAAGCTTCAATTCGATACGATCGGCACGGTTGCCGTGATCGCCGCGGCGTTTCTCTGGGCGCTCGGTTCCATTTACAGCCGAAGCGCAGACATCCCCAAGTCTGCGTTGATGACGACAGGCGCGGAAATGCTCGCGGGAAGCGTTCCGCTATTTTTAGTGAGCCTTGCGCTCGGCGAGTGGAGCAGATTCAACATCGCGCAAGTTTCGACCGAATCATGGCTAGGGCTGATCTATCTCATCACGTTTGGTTCGATGGTTGGGTTTGTCGCGTACATTTGGTTGTTGCAAAACGCGCCGATCTCGCTCGTCGCAACATACGCGTATGTCAACCCGTTGGTGGCGGTGTTGCTCGGCGCCTGGTTTGCCAGTGAGCCGCTTACGTCGCGCACTCTCGCCGCGGCAGGAATCATCATCGGGTCGGTGATCTTCATCAATTGGGCGAGGCAGGTCAAAGTCAAGAAAAAACCGTTGCAGTCCGCGCCGAGCGGAGAATAAATTTCCAATCGACATTATTGGGACGCAGATAAACGCTGACTGCGCTGATCAAAAAGAAAATCTGCGTTTCTCAGCGTGAATCAGCGTCCAGTATGTTTTCAGTGTATTAAGAAAAATCTATTACTCAATCACGAGGAGATTGCTTCGGCTTCGCCTCGCAACGACATAAGAAAAAGGAGAAAAAATGGACGGCAAGGATTTGGTCAAGAAAGTAAAAGAAGATGGTGTAAAGTTTCTTTCACTACAATTTTCGGATGTGACGGGCGCTGTGAAAAGCGTGGACATGCCCGTTCGTCATCTTGAAGATGTGCTGAAAGACGGCGCATGGTTCGACGGTTCATCCGTCGAGGGCTTTGCGCGCATTCAAGAAAGCGACATGCGCCTGTTGATCGACCCCGACACGTACGCGGTGTTGCCGTGGTCGGCGGCGGACTCAAAACGCGCGCGCGTGTTCTGCGATATCCACATGCCGAACGGCGATCCCTTTGAGGGCGATCCGCGCGGCACATTGAAGCGACAGTTGAAGCGCATCGAAGATAAAGGCTGGACATATAATCTCGGACCCGAGCCAGAGTTCTTCCTCTTCAAGGGGACGAACGGACATGGCGTGCATCCCGTTCCGCACGACGCGGGCGGCTACTTCGACTTCTCGTCATTCGATGAAGCCGTCGTCGTGCGCACCGACCTGATGAGCGCGCTCGACGCGATGGGACTCGACGTGGAAGTTGGTCATCACGAAGTTGCGCTCGGTCAACACGAAATTGATTTCCGCTTTGCCGACGCGCTCAAGACCGCCGACAATGTGCTGACGTTGAAGTACACTGTCAAAGCCATCGCCGCGCAACACGGACTCACCGCTTCATTTATGCCCAAGCCCGTCTTCGGCATCAACGGGTCGGGGATGCACTGTCATCAAAGTCTTTTCGATAACAAGACGGGAACGAATCTGTTCTTCGACAAAAATGACGAAGCGCATCTTTCCAAACTTGCGTATGGATTCATCGCTGGACAGTTGGCGCACGCCCGGGCATTAGCCGCCGTCGTCGCGCCGACGGTCAACTCGTACAAGCGACTCGTCCCCGGTTACGAAGCGCCGGTCTACATTGGCTGGGCGCAACAAAATCGTTCGGCGTTGATCCGCATCCCGCGCTACACCGAAGGACGCGATAAAGCCGTCCGCGCCGAGTTGCGATTCCCCGACCCATCCGCGAATCCGTATCTCGCGTTCACGGTCATGCTCGCCGCCGCGTTGGACGGGATCGAAAAGAACATGACCGCGCCGAAGCCGCTCAACAACATCAACTTGTATCACCTCGACAAAGAAGACCGCGCGAAGTTGGGCGTGACTGAATTGCCCGGCTCGCTCGCCGAAGCGTTGACCGAACTCGAGAACGACGAAGTTATCAAGTCCGCGTTGGGTGAATTGGCATACGAAGCCTTCTCCCGCGCGAAATGGGCGGAATGGGACGATTTCCGCTTGCGAGTTTCGGATTATGAGATCGAGAGGTATTTGGAGACGGCGTGAGTGCGTGGTAAGTAGTAATTGGTAATTGGAGATTGGAGAATTAGAGAATTGGGGGCTAGAGACTGGAGACTACCCTCCGAGGGACTTTGTCCTTCGGAGGGTTTGTTTCATGCATTAAGAAGTGGCGCGATGATTTTACCCGCCAATGAGTTGAGGCTTCCACTCTACAGACGGCATATCGTCCTCTTCGTCTTTCAGGATCACTTCGCTTTTCACAAACCACGAAAAACCAAATGCGAAGATGGCGAGTGTTTCGAACCAAAAGATCGGATTGGTGATGCCGAAGAATCGCCCCTCCGCGCCGAACGCGGCAAAGTACACAGCGATTAATAGAATCGAAAGCAGCATCACGCCGCCGCAGATCCGATAAATTTTATTCCTCAGTTTCTTCATGTTCGACATATCGTTGGGCTTGTGCTTGGACTTCGTGAACAGCACGAGACAAAAGTATGTGAGCGTCAACAGGAACGACGCCGCGAAGATATGATGCGCGATGCTGATTAGTTTATAGACCTCCCCGGTCTCGCCGCTTCGCAAGGTTGGGAATAACGCAGTCCCGATGGCGAAGAAACACGCAAAGTTACCAGCGATATCGTCGGCGCGCCCGTATCCTTTATACGAAAACAAGAACACGCCGAGGGAGAACAAAATCCCCACCATCACATCCCGCATCCCCGTGTGATAGTACGCGCTGATCGACTCCTGCAACACCTTCCCAAAGATCACCCGTCCGCCCAAATACAGGATTAACGGCATGAGCATGCCCAACAAGCCGACTGTCACTCTCAATTCTTTGTAGGGAAGCACCAACTCATTTTGAATCTCACTGAGTTGACTCTGGGTCAAGACGGGTTCAGCGGACTTCGCTTTTCGAGAATAAGCCTTTTTGCGGATTTTTGATTTACCAGCCATGGGTTGTCTCCTCTCTGTGTGACGGTCTCACTATACAACGATTGGAGGGCGATTACAACTGGCAAATCCCGCCTTGCGCGGGAAAGAATTTCGATATATGCTTACAAAAGCGAGCGCATTGGAACTACGGTTTGAAACGCAGGAGGTAGGAGATGCGCTGTTGCCAAACGTATTTGATAAAGCGCTCAAGGGAGAGTTGTGACCCCCATCCCGTCCTTCCCCCAAATACGACGACAAAATTCTGTATGCGGATTCAAAGTGCCTCTCGTCGGATTTGGGGGAAGGGGAACGGAAATTTGGAATGAATATTCTCATAAATACCCAACATCAAATTTCCCCCTCCCTAAATTCGACGTGATTTCCGTCGCATTTGGACGAGAGAATGTGACGTACGAATGAACATTCTTTTTTATACCCAACATTAAACTTCCCCCTCCCCAAATTCGACGTGCTCTTCGTCGCATTTGGGGAGGGTAGGGGAGGGGCGAAATGCCGCGTAAAAAACGAAGCAACCCAAAAACCATGAACTTTGCGGGAAAACTCCGCAAAACCCCAACTCCTGCCGAGCGTAAACTGTGGTCAAAGATTCGCAACGACCAGTTGGGAGTCAACTTTCGCAGGAAACACGCCATTGGCAACTTTGTCCCTGATTTCGTCTGCATCGAAAAGAAACTCATCCTTGAACTGGATGGCAGTCAGCATTTGGAACAACAAGAATATGATGATGACAGGACGAAATATTTGGAATCTGAGGGTTACAAGGTCATCCGCTTTTGGAATAACGATGTGATGAAAAATTTGGACAGCGTTATACTCGCCATCATGCACGCGGTGAAAGATGGAAATAAGGAAGGTTGAGTTCCGTATCATCTCCCTGTTTAGCAAACAAGAGGAGTTTGCGGGCATGGTGGCGCGGGTGGAGGGAATGCGCGCCCGTCAAGCCGAGAGCGAAAGACAAGCGGAGAATCTTTTTGAAAGTCTGCTGGCGGAGACTTTTGCGTGAAAAGTACTGTCCACAAATTATTCACGAATGTGCGAATGGACAACGCGAGATTCGTTTATTCGTGACCCATTCGTGGAGGGTCTTTGGGTGCGAAGGATAATGCGTTGAAGGAGAACCGCGATGTCGTGGATAGAAATTGACAAGCGCTTGAAAGAACTTTCTGTAGGGGATATCGCCAAGCTGGTAAAAGGCTTGCACGATTTGTCTCCACAGAACAAAGCCTGGCTGCGGGCAAAACTTTTGCCAGTAGCGCAAGATACAAAATATCTCGAAGATTGTCGCCGCAAAGTTGCCAATTACGTGTACAAGGAAACCAAAGGAATGCCATCCATGCCGCGGTTTCGGGAGGCGAAGAAAGTCATTAGCGAGTATCGCAAATCCACAAGTGATTTGCGGGGCGCGCTTGATCTAATGCTTACCTACTTGGAACGTGGGCACGAATTTACGCTGGATTTCGGCGACATTGACGAACCATTTTACGATAAGCTCATCAACATGCTGGAACACTTTGCAATCGAACTGCGCCGAAGTCCCGCCAAATACGAGTTATATGAACAATTCAGACCGCGTTTAATGGCGATAAGGAAAAACTCTGATATTGGCTGGGGCTATGGTGACTTTATTCAAGAAACTGTTGATGAGTTAGAAAAATTGCTAGGAGAAAATCTGTGAACAGAACAACGAAGGTCAACGAGCCATAGAAATAAATCATGCGGTTACACTCCACTGCTCACTGATAACTGATAACTAATCACTCCATCCCTATCACCCTCTTCACCTCCCTCCTCAACCCCACAGGCTTGATCGCGCTCACATCCACCTTCTTCGCCTCCACGAACTTCGCGAAGCGCATCAATCCCTTTGCAAGCGCGTTCGCAAAATCGGCATCCTTCACGGGCGCGTCATCTTCGTGCCAAAAACCTCTGATCTCCAGCGTCATCGTCGCGCGGTCCAACTTCGGGTCGAGCCGCGCCACCAGATCATCGCCGTATAAAATCGGCAGGACATAATATCCCCAGCGGCGTTTGTGCGCGGGCGTGTACACCTCCCACGTGTACTCAAAATCGAACAACTTCTTCGCCCGTCCGCGCGCGCTGACGATATCCAACGGCGCGAGAAACGTGACTTCCTCCAGCGTGTTTGTTTCTTTTGGATTCCAACCTTTGGGGACTCGACCCTTCTCAAGCGACTCCAACGCCGCGACATCCTCGCCCAAAACGAGATACGTATCGCGTCCGCCCTCGATTTGAACCTGCCTCGCCATCCCCGACTCTTTCCACCCTTCGAGCAATTTCGTCATCTCCGTTTTGGAATAGTCGCGATGGATGTGATAATTCAACTCGCCACGCATTGTGCTTTCACGCTTCAATCCATAAAACGCGACCGCTTTCCGCGCAAAGAATTCTTCCGCTTCTTTTTCCGTCGCGACATAATCGAATTCCTTCGGCGCAATATTCTCGCGGAAGTCATACACGCGGCTGAACCCATCGCGATGGTGCATCATCAGTTCGCCTGAAAGCCACATATCGAACAGAGCCAACGCCGTATCTTTGCGTCCGCGATAATTCCACAAACCAATTCGATTGCCCTCAAAATCTCGGTTCCCCAACGGACCGCGCTTCCGCAATTCAGAGCGCACATCATTGAACAATTTCTTGTGGTTCAGCACAAAGCCTTCGATGCGCTTGTCGTGACTCCGCCTGTTCATGTGCGCGCGCCAATACGGCAAGTCGCTCATCGGATACATTGCCAGCCAGCCGCCGTAATCAAAAAACTTGCGCTGTTTGTAGGCAACGTCGTAAAGATGGTCAGGCTTGTACTCCAACACACGGCTGTGCAAGACAATATCCTGACTTCGCGCGATGACATTCAACGGATCGAGTTGCACCGCCTCGCACACGTTGATCGCATCGGCTGTCCCTTTCTTGCCGCGCCACCGACGCCCGGGCCACAATCCCTGCCTGCCGAGGACGAATCGCCGCGCTGTTTGTTGGGAGATGTTGATCGGTTCCATAAATTTCCGCCCATTCTAGCACATATATTCTATAAAAGTAACGCCGACTTAAGTCGGCGCTACTTCCCTCGCCTTCTCGATCGTCCGACAAAATGAACACAACTCCGGCGCGGACGTGGGTTGTCCGCACTTCACACACGGATGCAGATGCGCCTGCTTGGAATCTTTTTCCACAAATAGTTGTCCACTTTTGCGCGCTTCGAGGAATCGCAGGTAAAACGTCAACTTGGCGCCGGGGCGATCCGTTTCGAGTTTGTTGAGCAGTTCCTTGTAGTAAATGGACTGCGATCCCTCCGCGAACGGACATTCCTCGTAGATGTATTCGATGCCCCGCGCAAGGCAATACGCCGTCATCTCGCGTTCGTAGAAGCGGCAGAGAGGCTTCACTTTGCGAGCCAAGCCGCCCGTCGAAGCAAGAACCGGGCTTTGTCGCAAAAGAAAATCCGCCGACCATGAAAGCGTGTTGCCAAATAACACCGCGGCTTCGTCATCCAAATTGTGACCGGTTGCCAGCACGTCGTAGCCGAGATCGCGGGCGATGCGATTCATTTCGTGACGTTTCGCCAGTCCGCACACCGCGCAAGGCTTGCCGTATCCGCGATGCGAAATTTCAGAAAGGACTGGGATGGGTTGCCCATATTCTTTTTCAATGTCAACGACGTGGAGTTTCAAATCGTTTTCGTTCGCAAATTTTTCGGCGAGCCGTTGGGACTCGCCCGAATAATTTATCCCGCCATTGATTCCTAAACCGAGATACAACCCATCGGCTTGATAGCCGAGCCGCGCGAGAATATCCCACAACCCCAGCGAATCTTTGCCGCCCGAAACCGCGACAAGAATTTTTTCATGCCGCGCGAACATCTCATATTTTTTGATGAAGCGCTCGGTCTGTTCGGGGATCCATTCGAGGTAATGATCCTTGCACAACGCCAGTTTGTGCTGGCGCATGTTGACCGAGGCTTTCTCTCCGCATTTTTTACATTTCATAGAAACTCTTTTCAAACACAAAGGACACGAAGTACACAAAGGTTTTCTCGTTCTTCACAGAGAATCCTTCGTGACCGCTGTGTCCTTCGTGGTAAAAAATCAGCCTCCCGAAATCACCGCGACCAATTTCACCTCGTCGCCCTCTTTGAGAATCTCATCGTCGAGGATCATCTCGCCTTCGCGCGTGGCGATCACCGACTCAGGCACAACGCCACACTTCTTCAACGCGTCGAGCAGCATCATGCCATGTTTGACTTCATATTCTTTATCTCGCAAAATCAATTTCGCTGTCATGCCGCCATTCTAACACGCCTACTTCTCTTTCTACACCTCACCAAATTCATCCTTCCACTTTCCACTTTCCACTTTCTACATTCCACGCATTCGCCCTACCTTCATCCCTCATAACTCATCATTCATGTTTCATCCTTCATCCTTCACCCTTCATCCTTCATCCTTCATAATTCATCCTTGCCTTGACTCTCCCCCCTCTTCCCTGTACGATTAGCCCATGCGAATCGGAATGATGACAGACGCCTACAAACCCTACGTCAGCGGCGTGACGAGTTACGTGGACACAAATAAACGCGCCCTCGAAAACCTCGGGCATGAAGTGTACGTCTTCACCTTCGGCGACCTCGAACACAAAGACGACGAGCCGCGCGTCATTCGCAGTCCCGGCGTGCCGCTCTCGGATACCGGCTTTTATCTCTCCCTCCGGCACAGCACCGAGGCGCAACAGATCATCCAGACGATGGACATTATCCACGTGCATCATCCCTTCATGAGCGGACGGCTAGCGCACATCTACAGCCGCAAACGCAACATCCCCGTTCTCTTCACAAATCACACGCGCTACGACCTGTACGCGCAGACCCGCCTCCCGCTCATGCCTGCCGAGGTCAGCATGAGCATGTTGCAGGCATACATGCCCACGTTTTGCGACAACATGGACCTCGTCATCTCTCCCTCGCGCGGCATGGAAAAAATCCTGCGGCAATACGGCGTCACCTGTCACATCGAGGTTGTGCCGAACGGCGCAGACCTGCATCCGTTTTTATCCGCGCAACCGCTCACGCGCGATGAATTCGGTTTCAACAGCGAAGATATTCTCATCGTTTACATGGGACGCATCGCCCCCGAAAAAAATCTCGAACTCCTCTTGCAATCGTTCGCGGGCGTTTCGCGCGCCGTCCCCAACACGAAATTACTCGTCGTCGGCGGCGGGCAAAAAGAACACGAGGAAGGCATCAAAGAGTTCGCCGACGAACTCGGCATCTGCGACCGCGTGAAATTCACCGGCGCGATTCCCTACGCAAAACTCCCGTCGTATCTGGCGATGTGCGACATCTTCGCCACCGCGTCTGTGACCGAAGTCCATCCGTTCTCGGTGATCGAAGGCATGGCATCTGGACTCCCCATCGTCGGCATCGACTCGCCGGGCATCAGCGATTCCATCGCGGACGGGGAAACTGGTCTGCTCTCGGCAGGCGACCTCGCCTCCTACACCGCCAAACTGACAACGCTCTGCCTCAACAGAGACCTGCAAAAGAAAATGGGAATTGCGGCGCGGCAGGCATCGCATCAATTCTCCATCGAGAATACGACCAAGATCATGCTCGGTCATTACAACCGATTAACGTCCAACACAAAGCCCGTCAAGCCGAGCATCGAGGTCAGATTGCGTTCTGTGTTGAAGGAATTCCTCAAATGAATCACAACCAGCGGATTGGCAAATGGGGCGAAGAAGTTGCCGCCGAATATCTTACCGCGCGCGGATATGAAATCATCGCCCGCAACGCGCGGACTCCCTACGGTGAGGTTGACATCGTCGCAAAACAAAGCGGCATCATTTTTTTCGTTGAGGTCAAGACCCGCACCTCAAACAAGATGGGCTTGCCCGAAGAATCCATCACGGCGCGAAAACGCCAGCACATGGTCTCTGCCGCGGAACATTACGCGGCTGAACATGAAATTGACGATTGGCAAATTGACGTGATCTCAATTGAGGGCAAGCCCGGGTCAACGCCGAAGATCACTTATTTTGAACATGCGATCTCCTAATCAAAAAGACCTCACAGGTCTTCAAAGACCTGTGAGGTCTAAACCTCCCCTCCTCCTCATCGTCGGGCCGACGGCGGTTGGTAAAACGGAAGTTGCGATTCAACTTGCCGAACGGCTCAACGGCGAGATCGTCTCAGCGGATTCGCGTCTCTTTTATCGCGGCATGGACATTGGCACAGCAAAACCTTCACGCGAAGAGCAAGCGCGTGTGCCGCATCATTTGATCGATATTGCAAACCCGAATGAAATTTTGAGTCTCGCAGTATTTCAACAAAAAGCGACCGAGGCGATTGCTGAAATTCATACGCGAAAGAAATTGCCGTTTCTCGTCGGCGGTACGGGACAATTTATCCGCGCGGTGACTCAAGGGTGGAGTCCGCCGGAGGTGAAGCCGAATGAAGAGTTGAGGAAAGAATTAGAAAGCGAAAAGGAAGCAAAGGGCGTAAATTGGCTACACGACAAACTCAAAGCCCTCGACCCTGCCGCCGCCGAGAAGATCGACCCGCGAAATTTTCGCCGCACCATTCGCGCGTTGGAAGTGATCATGACAACGGGCAAGAAATTTTCGGAGCAACGCGGGCAAGGCGAATCACCGTATCATTTAGTTACGATCGGGTTGACTCGTCCGCGCGAGGAGTTGTATCGGCGCGTGGATGAACGTATCGACACGATGTATACAAACGGGTTGATGGATGAAGTGCAGAGTTTGATCGCGCGCGGTTACTCCCCCTCCCTGCCGACGATGTCTGCGATCGGGTATCGCGAAGGCGCGCAAGCGCTCGAAGGGCAAATCACGGTCGAGGAGGCGAAACAGCTCACCCGTCGCGCGACGCGGGTTTTCATCCGCAGACAAGCGAATTGGTTCAAAGAGTCCGATCCGAATATTTTGTGGTTCCGAGTCGAAGATGGAATCGCGGATGAGATCGAGAAAAACATCCGGCGGGTGGTTGACTTTTAATTTTTCGTTGATATACTCGGAGTATCCCGCAGTAAAGGAGAGGCATCATGAACGATAAACCGTGGCTTGCTCATTACGACAAAGGGGTTCCGCATAACATTGATATTCCTCAAGCGCCGTTGTTCCATTTTTTGGATGAATCGGCGCGAAAATATCCGAACCGCGCCTGCACGATCTTTAAGGGCGCGGTTATTACTTATCAGGAGATGAACGAACTCTCCGACCGCATTGCCGCCGCGCTGGTGGATATGGGCGTGAAGAAAGGCGACCGCGTGGGCATCTTCATGCCGAACACGCCGCAATTTGTGATGGCGTATTACGGTATTCTCAAGGCGGGCGGCGTGGTGGTTGCCACGAACCCGTTGTATACGCCGCACGAGATCGAACATCAGGCAAACGACGCGGGCATCGAAGTGATGTTCGTGATGACGAATTTTTATAACACGATCAAAAAGGCTCAGCCCAACACGAAGATCAAAAAAGTGATCGTGACGAATCTAAAAGAGACTCTACCGCCTGTCTTGCGCCTGCTGTTCACGTTGTTGCGCGAAAAGAAAGGCGGATTCCATATTGACAAGAACCTGCCCGCAGGCGATGTGTGGATGCAAGACTTGCTCGCCAAATACAGTTCTGCGGCTCGCCCCAACGCGCAAGTTGGTCCCGACGATACGGCATTGTTCCAATATTCGGGCGGGACGACCGGCGTTTCCAAGGCTGCGGTGGCGTTGCATCGCAACATTGTCGCCAACACGTTGCAGATCGGTTCGTGGATGACCGGACTTGAGGCGGGGAAAGAGATCGTGTTGATGGGCATTCCGCTCTTCCATGTGTATGGCATGGTGGCGGGAATGAACTTCGCCATGTCTACCGGCGCGACGATGGTGATGGTCCCCAATCCGCGCGATCTCAAAGACGTGTTGGATAACATCCAAAAATTCAAGGCAACCATTTTCCCCGGCGTGCCGGCGTTATATAACGGCATCAACAATCACCCCGATGTGAAGGCTGGCAAATATGATCTTTCATCCATCAAGGCTTGCGTCTCGGGTTCTGCCGCGTTGTTACGCGAGACGAAAGACCAATTCGAAAAATTGACCGGCGGAAAAGTATTCGAAGGCTACGGACTCTCGGAAGCGCCGACTGCGTCGCATTGCAATCCCCTGCTCGGCGAAAACAAGACCGGCTCGATCGGGATGCCTTTGCCGAACATGGAATGCCGCGTGGTGAGCCTCGACGATGGCGAGACGGATCTTCCGCAGGGTGAGATTGGCGAACTACTCTTACATGGACCCCAGGTGATGAAGGGCTATCACAACATGCCCACCGAAACAGCCAACTCACTGCGCGCCGATAAGACCGGGAAAGTTTGGTTGTACACCGGCGATATCGTCCGCATGGATGAGGACGGCTATTTCTTCATCGTTGACCGCAAAAAGGAACTCATCAAGCCGGGCGGTTTCCAGGTGTGGCCCCGCGAGGTGGAGGAAGCCATCCAGTCGAATTCCAAAGTGCTGGAGGTTGGCGTGGCGGGCATCCCCGACCCGAACCGCGGCGAGACGGTCAAAGCGTGGGTGGTGCTCAAGCCCGGCGAAACGATGACCGAGGATGAACTCCGCGCGTTCTGCAAGCAAAGCCTCGCGCCGTATAAAGTGCCGACGCATGTTGAATTCCGAAGCGAGTTGCCCAAGACGACTGTTGGTAAAATCCTGCGGCGCGAGTTGGTGAGACAGCATAAAGAGGGTGGAAAGTAAGTAGACACACAGGCAAGTAAACACGCACACATGGGGAATCAAAAGAGTCTCGCCGATTGCGAGACTCTTTTTGTGTTTACGTGTCTACCTGTTTCCCTGTGTTCTTTACTTACGCGATCTGAGGCGTGCCGCTCTTCTTGGGGAACGGCGGCGGGAAGATCTTTTCGAACTCGTCGCGCGTGAGCGATTCTGCTTCGATCAGTTTTTGCGCAACCGCATCCAATTCCTTGCGGTATTTGGTGAGCAACTTCCTCGCGAGTTTATAGGATTCATCTACGATCTTGCGAACTTCTTGATCGATCTTTTCAGCGACAGCCTCCGAGTAATCGCGCTGTTCTGAAATTTCACGCCCGAGGAAGATCAGTTCCTCTTTTTGCCCGTATAAAATGGGACCCATTTCACTGCTCATGCCAAGCCGGGTGACCATCATGCGCGCCATGCGTGTGACTTGCTCGATATCGCCGGATGCGCCGGAGGTGATGTCGTCAAAGACAATCTCTTCCGCCACGCGCCCGCCCAAACCATACGCCAAATTGGCGAGAAGCTTCTTACGCGAGTGCAGAATACGATCTTCGTCCGGGCGGAACCATGTCACCCCGCCAGCCTGCCCGCGCCCGACGATGGTCACTTTTTGGACCGGGTCCGCTTCGGCGATGGCGTTGCCGACGACGGCGTGACCAGCCTCATGGTAGGCGATGATGCGTTTCTCTTCATCCGAGATCAAACGCGATTTGCGCTCGGGTCCCATCACGACGCGCTCGATCGCCTCTTCCAGTTCGGGTTGCCCGATGGATTTTTTGTTGCGGCGGGCGGCGAGAATGGCGCCTTCGTTGACGAGGTTTTCGATATCCGCGCCGACGAAGCCGGGCGTGCCCCGCGCGATTGATCCAAGATCAACATTCGGCTCCAGCGGCTTGCCTTTGACGTGAACCTTGAGGATCGCTTCGCGTCCCTTCATATCGGGACGGTCGAGCGTGACGCGGCGGTCGAAGCGACCGGGACGCAGAAGCGCCGGGTCGAGAATATCGGGACGGTTGGTCGCGGCGATGATGATGACGTTCGTGTCCGTGTCGAACCCGTCCATTTCGACGAGCATCTGGTTGAGGGTTTGTTCGCGCTCATCGTGCGAGCCGCCCAGCCCCGCCCCACGTTGACGACCGACGGCATCAATTTCGTCCACGAAGACGATGCAGGGTGAATGTCGCTTCGCCTGATCGAACAGATCGCGCACGCGGCTCGCGCCCACGCCAACGAACATTTCAACGAACTCGGAACCGGAGATCGAGAAGAACGGAACGCCCGCCTCACCAGACACTGCCTTCGCAAGCAACGTCTTGCCGGTTCCCGGAGGTCCAACGAGCAGGACGCCCTTCGGAATCCGCGCGCCTAACTGGATGAACTTCTGCGGTTCTTTCAGGAATTCGACCACTTCCGCCAGCTCTTGCTTGGATTCTTCCGCGCCAGCCACATCCTGAAATGTGACGGTGGGATGCTCGCCGCTAAACATGCGCGCGCGAGATTTGCCGAAAGACATGGCGGCATTGTTCGAGCCTTGCGCTTGACGGAAGATGAACCACAACACGCCAGCCATGAATACGACCGGCAAAATGTAGAGCGCGCCGCTCAACAGCCCCGCCCATTGAGATGGCGGCTTGACTTCGATCGTAACGTTGTTCGACGCAAGTTGTTCCTGCGATACCCCAAGGGCTAACAATTGGGTCACCAGGGGCGAATTAGATTCCTTGTAGGATTCAACCCCGTTTTCATCGCCGTTTCGGTAGATGACCCGCAAGCGGTCATCGGTGTCGATCACCACGCGGGAAATCTTTCCCGCTTTGATATCATCCGCCAGTTGGTTGATGGTAAGCGAGTTCTCAGACGGGGTCTCCCGCTGGATCATCATGAATACCATCGCCACCACGGCGGCAATTACGATAAACGTGACCACAAAAGATTGGCTTCTTTGATTCACTGTGCCTCCAAATAATACCGAGCGAGATTATACCAACGAGGGCAGACTGGGAACAGCCTCGCTGGAATCTTTATATGCAACTCTAATAATGTCCCGGTCAATCCAAAACCAGTTCGATCGGGCAATGGTCGGAGCCTGGAATCCCATCATGGACCACGGCATCTTTGACCCGAGAAATCAGGGATTGGGAAATGAGGAAATAATCGATTCGCCAGCCTACGCCGCGCTGGCGGGCATTGAGTATGTTCGTCCACCACGTGTATTGGATACGATCGGGGTATAGATGACGATATATATCGACAAATCCGTGGTCGAGGAATTTCTGTATCCATGCCCGCTCCTCTGGCAAGAAACCCGAGGTTTTCTGGTTCGATTTTGAGTTCTTCAAATCCAATGACGTGTGCGCCGTGTTGAAATCCCCGGTCAGAATCAACGACTCCCCTCTTTTGCGCAGGTGCGCGCACACTTTTAAAAGAGACGCGTAGAAATCCAGCTTGAAATCCACTCGCTCCCTACCCCGAGTCCCGCTTGGAGCGTAGAGATTCAAAAGTCGGAAACCAGGATGAAGGGTGGAAATGACCCGTCCTTCCACATCAAAGCGCCGCCAACCTATTCCCAATGTCGATTCGAGAGCGGGAGACTTCATCAAAGTAGCCACCCCGCTATAACCGGCCTTGTCCGCTGGGTTCCAAACCGCGTGGTAGCCGGAAAAATTTCGTTGCTCAGGCGTCAGTTGATCGGGCCGCGCCTTGATCTCTTGCAAACAGACCAGGTCGGGCTTTTGATTCCACACCCAATCCAACGCTCCTTTTCGAAGGGACGCCCGCAAACCATTGACATTCCATGAGAGTATCTTCATAACCTTTGCTTTATGGTAAACTCTTTGAGAGATTTGGCGATGAACACAAAAGCAAAATCAATACTGTGCATTGAAGATGAAGCTGAAATGATCGACTTGATGCGGCTGATCCTGGGCCGCAGGGGATATGATGTCAAAGGAGCGATCAGCGGCATGGAGGGATTGAAGATGATCCGCGAGCACGCTCCAGACCTGATCTTGCTCGATTTAATGATGCCCGAAATGGACGGCTGGGAAGTATATCAGCAAATCAAAGCGGACGAAAAAATGAAGGGGACGCCGGTCATCGTGGTCACGGCGAAAGCGCAAAGCATCGACCGCGTGCTGGGGCTTCACATCGCCAAAGTGGACGACTACATCGCCAAACCGTTCAGCCCCCAAGAATTACTCACCAGTGTGGAAAAAGTTCTCAACAAACCCAAAGAGTGAACCAGCGCGCCAGGACGATCTTTTCAATCTTCATGCCCCGCCAAATTTACGTTCTCAATAAAACCAAGCCAGCAGACTCTCCTCACCCGCGCGTCTCATACTGCGACACCTTCCTCACCCAACTACGCGGATTCACCTTCCGCGCGCGCCTCTCGCCCGACGTGGGGCTGATTCTCGTTGGCAACCGAAACTCCCGCCTCGATTCGTCCATCCACATGCTGTTCGTCGCTTTCGATTTGACCGTGGTCTGGATCGACTCGAACATGGAAGTTGTGGATAAAGTCCTTGCGCGCTCATGGCGTCCCGCCTATTTGTCCAAACGACCGGCACAGTATGTGCTTGAAATCCATCCGCAGCGGTACGACGAATTCGCTGTTGGAGATCTTGTGGAATTCAAAGATGCCTGAACGCCTGGCGCGAATTTTATTCGCCGCGCTTTTTATTTTTATCGCATCGGTTCGCCCTGTTTCTGCGCAAACCGAGGGACCTGTTTACATTGTGCAACCCGGCGATACGTTATTTGCCATTGCGGGCAGGTTTAACCTTTCAGTCAACGATCTCATTGAAGCAAACCCATCTGTTGACCCGGGCAGTCTCGCGGTCGGGCAGGAACTCGTCATTCCAGGGCTGGAGGGATTGACCGGCAGACTGGAAACCGAAGTGGTGACCTTCGGCGACTCGCTGCGGAGTCTCCTCCGCAGGACGCAAGTTTCGAGCGATCACCTGAGAAGGCTGAACCACCTCATCAGCCCAAGCGAACTCTATGTGGGGATCAATTTAATTCTTCCGGTTCAGGACGATCAAGCCTCCTTCTCCTCGAGGCTTTCACCGGCGCCCGCCGAGTCACTGTTTGAAATGGCAATCAAACAAGGGAGCGATTCATGGACTCTGTCATCCATCAATAAACTGGGTGGAACGTGGGCGGCTTTGCCCGGCGATGTTCTGTATTCGCCCACCGTCAGTGGACAGCCATCGTCCAACGCCAGCGAGCTCCCATCGGGCATTTTGAGCGCGAGCATTTCCCCTCTTCCCATTCAACAAGGATCAACCGAAGTCATCCGCGTGCGCACCGCGGGAGACACCCCCGTTTCGGCAATACTTGTGGATAAGCCTTTGCAATTTTTCAGCGAGGACGGGGATCAGGTGGCTCTACAAGGCATCCATGCCCTGTTGGAACCGGGTCTGTATCCCCTGAAAATTCAAACGATCCTGTCGGATGGCAGCGCGCAGTCCTTTGAGCAAATGGTGGTTGTAACCTCGGGAAATTATTTTGAAGAAGAACTTATTGTCGATCCCGCGACGATCGACCCGTTGGCGACAGAGCCGGAAAATAACACCATCCTTTCGGTGGTGGCTCCAACTACGCCTGTCAGATATTGGAGCGGGCAATTCACAGCGCCCGCCGTGTACCCGGACCAATTCACCTCTTATTTTGGCACTCGGCGTATCTATCACGGATCGGGAACGGATCAGACAATTCAGGGATTTCACAGCGGGCTTGATTTCTCCGGCGGCGAAGGACTCCAGATCTTCGCGCCGGCTCCGGGTCGCGTGGTATTTGCCGCGCCATTAACAGTGCGCGGCAACGCGACGATCATTGACCACGGCTGGGGGGTATACAGTGGCTTTTGGCATCAATCCGAAATCTTGGTAAGTGTGGGAGACTTCGTCGAACAGGGACAGGTAATCGGCTTGGTCGGCGGCACGGGCCGAGTCACGGGACCGCACCTGCATTGGGAGGTGTGGGTAAACGGCGCGCAGGTGAATCCGTTGGAATGGTTGAATCAGGCTTACCCGTAGAAGATGCGTTGCGCTCCCCTTCTGTTTATGCTACACTACCTCGCAGAGTATTTATGAGGCGCACATGTCGAACCCGACCATTGTCACGTTCTTGAAGCAAAGCGATATTTTTTTTCAACTCACGCCAACTCAATTGGAACTGGTGGCAAACCTTTGCCAGGAAGCCACCTTTCAAAAGAACGACCTGGTCTTCAAGGAAAATTCGACCAGCAAGGAATTATATGTGATCGCCCAGGGCGAGGTGGATATTTTCGTTGACCCGGCGTTAGTCTCTGCGGAAGATGAGAGCCGCGAAAACCAGGTGATCGCCACACTGCGACGCGGGCAATCGTTTGGCGAAGTGGCGTTGGTAGACGAGGGCTTGCGATCTGCCTCCGCGTGCGCCACGCAAAACGATACTCGACTCTTGATTATTCCCCGCGACAAACTCGTCATGTTGTGCGAAACCTATCCGCAACTTGGGTATCGCCTGATGTACAATCTGTCTGCGGACCTTGCCATGAAGATCCGTAACACCGACTTGCGAATCCGCGAACAGTTGCTGTATAAACCGCAAGACAAAAACTAAGCGCTGGCGCAACCCCGCACACTTGACCCGATTCCGTATTTGTTTTACCATTAGAATACAATTAAGAAGAATAGTGATTACAGCCGCGAGAAACCAATTCTCCGGCTTTATTCTAAACAGACGTTGAAGATCACTTGCGAGGAGGTGATGCCGACCCATCTTAAGAGAGCGTTGTCCGCCTGGTTGTCGTATCCGCCTGAGGATACAATCTTCAATACCTACAATTTTCGGAGGAGTAAGTAAAAATGAAACGCTTACATGTTTTGCTTTCGGTGTTGGTGCTCTCAAGCCTGGTGTTCGTGGCTTGCACGCCTAAAGCCCCCGCATTTGAATGTACCGATGCGATCGGGTGTGTCGATATCGCGCCCGGCGATCCCATTCACTTCGCTTATATTCAGTCTGTCTCTGGCGCGACCGCCTCGCTTGGTGTGACCAATATCAATGGCGCCCAGTTGGCGATCGATGACAAGGGAGGCCAATTGCTCGGCCACCCGATTCAGTTCGACGGTGAAGATTCCCTCTGCAGCGCAGAAGGTGGTCAAGCCGCGGGCACCAAGATCGCTTCCGACCCGACCGTGGTCGCCATCCTCGGAACGACCTGTTCGAGTGAAGCCCGCTCGGCGATGCCGCTCATTGCTGACGCCGGCATGGTGATGAGTTCCTCATCCAACACCAACCCCGATCTCACCAACCCCGAACATCCCGATCACCACGCTGGTTACTTCCGCACCGCTCACAACGATCTGTTCCAGGGTCGCATTGCGGCGGAATTTGCCTACAATGAACTCGGTCTCAAAAAGGCCGCTACCGTTCATGACGGTTCCCCTTACGCCGATGGTCTGCGCAAGGTATTCGAAACCGTATTCACTGAATTAGGCGGCACCATCACATCATCGGAAGCAGTGAACGTTGGCGATACCGATTTCAAACCCGTGTTGACAACAATCGCGGCTGGCGGCGCGGAGATCATCTACTTCCCGATCTTCGAACCCGAAGGCAATTTGCTCGCTTCGCAGAAGTGCGAAGTTTCGGGCCTCGAAAACACCGCTCTGATGGGCGCGGATGGTTTGTTTACCTCCGGCTTTGCCGGCACCGCCGGGTCGTGCTCGGTTGGCATGTATTTGTCGAGCCCGTACGTCGCCGGTGATTCTGGCGCCCAGTTCCTTTCCAAGTACCAGGCAAAATTCGGTGAAGATCCCGCTTCCGGCTTCGGTCCTCACTCCTACGACGCGATGAACATCTTCTTCGCCGCGATCGAAAAAGTGGCTGTTGTCGATGAAGACGGCACCGTTCACATTGGCCGCCAGGCTCTGCGTGACGCCGTCTATGCCACCAAGGCTTTCCCCGGTTTGACCGGCAACCTCAGCTGCGACCCCAACGGCGACTGCGCCACCGGTGAAGCGCTTGCTGTGTATCAAATCACGCAAGCCATGGTCGATGGATCTGAAAATCTCACCACTTCCGTACCGATCTGGCAACCGTAAGGATTTTCGGTAGTGTAGACTGTAAGAAGTAGTTTTGAGCCGGGCGCGTTTCGATGCGCCCGGCTCATTGTTTATCTGCTACCGGGCGAAGCTCGATCACAACATATCAGGGCTTACGCAGTTGGCGGGCAGTTGTACTGCCGCCGCCGCAGCGCAACTACGGCGCAACAGGTTCAACTGCGTAAGTCCTACATAAATGAACCTTTGCCCGTCGGATCGTTTTCACAAGGAGCCAACGATTACAGCGTTTTAGATTTGGCAGGCAATGTATGGGAATGGGCGGCGGAGATGGGGATAGCAATGCGGCGGGAATCCGTTCCACGAACCGGCGTTGGGCGTCCCCAGGCGGGAATGATACCGACGATTTTCGGCGCGCAAAACCCTATTAGATTTTGACAAATGCACTATAATTGCGCATCAATTAGCCAGAAGAGTAACCATCTTTTTTGAGGAGAAGAGCGTATGAGGCAGAGATTCTTAAACCGTATCAATTTTACGGATATTGCTCTCGGTATCATCGGTGCGGCGTTGGTCGGTTTGATCGTGATCGGTTCGTTCAAAACGCTGGCAGAAGGAAATTACACAACAAGACAATGGCTCGATTTTGTTGTGTTCGGCATCGCCCAGGGGAGCATCTACGCGCTCATCGCCCTGGGGTACACGCTGGTATACGGCATTCTGCGTATGATCAACTTTGCCCATAGCGAAGTGTTCATGGCTGGTTCGTTTACCGCATACTTCGCCGCCGCATCCATGGCAAAGTCGGGATTTCTAGAAACGAATACCTTCGTCGCTGTTTTAATCTTGTTTGCCATCGCGATGCTCACATCGACCGCTATCGGCGTGTTGGTGGAACGGATTGCCTATCGCCCTCTGCGCCGAGCGCCCCGTTTGGTTCCATTGATTACAGCCATTGGAGCGTCGTTCGTCTTGCAATATATGTTCAAAGGCTTATATGGCGACCAGTTCAAGGCATATCCCGAAATCGAAACCCTCAAGGGAAGTTTTACGTGGGGTGATATCAATATCACAAAAGTCCAGGTCGTCGTTATCCTGTCTGCCGCGTTCCTCATGTTATTGCTGTTCCTCTACGTTCAATACACAAAAACCGGCAAGGCAATGCGCGCCGTCGCTGAAGACAAGGATGTCGCCGCGCTGATGGGCATCGATGTGGATGCGATCATCGTCCGGACGTTCGCGCTGGGCGCGGCATTGGCGGGCGCCGCCGGCATCTTGTACGCCATCACATTCCGCCAGGTCAACTTTTTCATGGGCTTTATTCCCGGCATCAAGGCATTCACTGCCGCCGTGCTCGGCGGCATTGGCAATATCCCGGGCGCGATGCTTGGGGGAATATTCCTGGGCTTATTCGAATCGATTGGACCGATCCTTTTTCTGGATGGCTTGAATGTTCCCGCCCCATACCAGTTGAAAGACGTGATCGCCTTCTCGATGTTGGTGCTTGTGCTCCTCTTCCGCCCTAGCGGTATTTTGGGCGAACGACTTTCCCGAACCAAGGCGTAAAGGCAGGAATTTCATGGAACAAGAAAATAACACCGTATGGTGGCTGAAAGCCATACAATTGGGCTTGATCGGCGGCGTCGTTGCGATCCTCGCTTCGTTGATCGGAATGGTCGAATCGTTCCACGCGAGAGACATTATCGCCGGGCAAATGTCGATGGGCGAAACGCTTTTATTGCTCATCCTCATCGGTTTTGCCTATTCATCATCACGCGACGCACAGGCGCCATTCTCCACGCGGGTTACATCCGGCGTCATCACCGGCGTTGCGACCAGCCTCATGATCGTTCTCTTCGTAATGCTAGGCGCCGTCGTCAACTTGCGGTCGATCTTTGTAAATGCCAGCCCCGCGCTTTACAAAATTCTGACTCTCGATATTTCCAACCCCACTCTTGCATACATCGCCGTTATTGTCGTTGGAGCCGTCGTCAGCCTTGCCGCGTCGCTCGTTCATGGCGCCACGCCATTTTGGAAACGGATCATCGTTTCGGGACTTTCTGTCGTGCTTTTGCTAGCCCTCTTGCAAGACTTGGTCCGCATCACGCTGACGCCCTTCCCTTTCGTTACATCAGCATTAGGCTGGATGTTTGGCAGGCGCGGACAGGAAGGACTTTCCATCCTTGGCGCCATTGTAGTATTCCTCATTGTGGCAGGCGTAATCTATAACGACGCAAAAAACGGCGCGGCGCGGCGCGCAAAACGCGACGCGTTACCAGAGGCAACCAAAAGAACACAGCGTTGGGTGAGGTGGGGATTGCTTGGGCTGTTCCTGCTAATCTGGCCCCAGATTGCAGGTCCCGTACTCAGCGATGTGACCAACTCGGTTGGGCTGTACATCCTCATGGGGCTTGGCTTGAACATCGTCGTGGGCTACGCCGGCTTGCTCGACCTCGGCTATGTTGCTTTTTACGCGCTGGGCGCGTTTACCATGGGCGTGCTCACCACAACCGGTGGCGAAATCTTCTTCGATGTCCGCTGGACGTTTTGGGAAGCGCTCCCCTTTGCAGTTATCGTCGCAGTGCTTGCGGGCATCATGCTTGGTATCCCTGTGCTTAAAATCCGCGGAGATTACCTCGCCATCATCACCCTCGGCTTCGGCGAAATCATCCGCATCATGTTCCTGTCGGATTTCCTCAAACCCTATTTTGGCGGATCATTCGGCATTGTGTCGATCGCCTCGCCCACCATCGGCGGGATTGTTCTGGACTCGTCGCAAACGCTGTATTACGTTATTCTGGCGGCGTGTTTCGTCGCTTTGTTCGTAGCCTACCGCCTGCGCGACTCGCGTATTGGCCGCGCTTGGAAGGCGATCCGCGAGGATGAAGATGTGGCGCAAGCCATGGGCATCAACCTCACCGCCACAAAACTTCTCGCTTTTGCAACCGGCGCGGCGTTCGGCGGACTGAGCGGCGCGATCTTTGCCGCCAAACTTTCCACAGTGTACCCGCATAGTTTTACGCTCATCACCTCGATCAATGTGCTGGCGCTCATCATCGTCGGCGGGATGGGAAGCCTGCCCGGCGTGATCGTGGGCGGCTTGTTACTGGCGGGTCTGCCCGAGCTACTCCGCGAATTCTCGGAATACCGCCTCTTGATCTTCGGCATCCTGCTCATCGTCATGATGCTCAACAAGCCGGAAGGCTTTCTGCCGGAAGCAGTGCACAAGCGCGAGTTCCATGAAGATGAAAATCTCAGCCACGCCGCAGGCGGCTAGGCAGGTATATAAAAATGGCAAACATACTTACCGCAGAAACAGTGACAAAACGCTTTGGCGGTCTTACCGCAGTCAACACTCTTTCCATCGAGATCCCTGAAAAGTCCATCTACAGTGTGATCGGGCCGAACGGCGCCGGCAAGACAACTTTCTTCAACTGTATCACTGGCTTCTATAAGCCGGAAGAAGGCGATATCGTTTTCAACGGACGCTCGATCCTGGGTCTTTCCTCCGACCAGATCAACATTCGAGGGATTTCGCGCACCTATCAAAACATCCGTCTATTCTCAAACCTGACGGCGATCGAAAACCTGCTGGTGGGTCAACACCCATTAATGAAAGCGACTTTATTCGGTCCCATCTTCGGGACGGCGGCAACCAAACGCGAAGAGAAAGCCGCCCTCGAGGAATCGTTGCGGCTCTTGAACTTCATCGGGCTGGCAAAAAAAGGCGACCTACTGGCGCGCAACCTTCCCTACGGAGATCAGAGGCGGCTCGAGATCGGGCGCGCGCTTGCCAGCAAACCCAAAATGCTCCTGCTCGATGAACCCACCGCGGGCATGAATCCTAATGAAACCGAAGAGATGACGAAGTTCATCCGCCACCTGCGCGACGAATTGGGGATCACCATCCTGTTGATCGAACACGATATGCGCGTGGTCATGGGCATCTCTGAAAAGATCACCGTGCTCGACTATGGCGAAAAGATCGCCGAGGGCACGCCCAAAGACATTCAAGGCAACCAACGCGTGATCGAAGCCTATCTCGGTCGCGGCACAGCCGGGCAAGTAAACCACTAAGCCGCGAGGAGAATATCACCATGGCAATGCTTGAACTCGATAATATTCACACGTATTACGGTAACATCCACGCGCTCAAAGGCATCTCGATCACTGTCGACAAAGGCGAGATCGTCACGCTCATCGGCGCGAATGGGGCTGGAAAAACCACCATCCTGCGCACGATCACCGGCTTGCTCAAACCGCGCGCGGGAACGGTCAAACTCAACGGCGAAGATATTGCCAGGCACAAGGCGAACGATATCGTCTACAAAGGGATCGCGATGGTCCCCGAAGGACGCGGCATCTTTGCCCGCCTCACCGTCACCGAAAACCTCGACATGGGCGCGTACAGCCGCAACTCGAAAACGGAATACGATACCGACATTCAACGTATCTTCAGCTTATTCCCGCGCTTGAAAGAACGCCGCAACCAGATCGCCGGCACACTCTCGGGCGGCGAACAACAAATGCTCGCCACCGGGCGCGCGCTCATGGCTCACCCCACCCTCCTGCTCATGGACGAACCCTCGATGGGTCTCGCGCCGGTGCTGGTGGAGTTGATCTTTGAAACCATCCAACAGATCAACAAAGAAGGCGTGACCGTCTTACTCGTGGAGCAAAACGCCCTCATGGCGCTCTCCATCGCCAACCGTGGCTATGTATTGCAATCTGGCGTGATCGTGTTGCAAGACGCCGCCGAAGCCCTCAAAAAAGACCCCACCGTGCAAAAGGCATATCTGGGGATGGAGTAACCGTTCGCCTCAAAGACAAAGCGCAGAGGAGAATCCATCCCCTCTGCGCTTTTTGCTACCACCACGCAATGCCCTGTTATCATAGGAAATAACTCATGCTCATCCTCAATGCGACTGAAGTTCGACAAGCCCTGCCGATGAACACTGCCATAGCCGCCATGAAGGACGCCTACGCCTCTCTTTCCGACGGGACGGCTGTCGCGCCATTGCGGACTCGTCTCCCCATCCCCAGCCGCGACGCGGTCAGCCTGTTCATGCCCGCCTACATGAAAAAAGATTCCACCGAAGCGCTCGCAGTCAAAGTCGTGTCGTTGTATCCATCCAACCCCCCGCGCGGACTCGCCTACATTCAAGCCGCAGTGTTAGTCTTCGACGCGGAGACAGGTCGCGCGATTGCGTTGCTCGAAGGAAGTTCCCTCACCGCCATCCGCACTGGCGCAGGGAGCGGCGCGGCAATTGACCTGCTCGCGCGCAAAGACAGCAAGGTTGTCGCCATCTTCGGCGCGGGACCACAAGGGAAGACCCAGCTCGAAGCCGCGTGTTCCGCCCGCAACATCGAAACCGCGTTCATCTATAATCCAACCACATCAAAAGCAGAATCGTTCGTTGAAGAAATGGCTGGGCTTGGAAATATTCCCAAAGACATCCGCGTGGCAAAGACTCCCAAAGAAGCCATCGAAAACGCGGACATTATCTGCACAGCGACAGGCTCGAAGAAACCCATCTTCGATGATAAAGACGTAAACACAGGAACGCACATCTCCGCCATCGGCGCGTACACGCCCGAGATGCAGGAACTCCCCATCGAAACCGTCGCGCGCTCTCGCATCGTTGTCGATTCGCGCGCCACTGTCATGGACGAGGCTGGCGACATCGTCAAAGCCATGAAAGCGGGGTTGATCACCGAGGCGAGCATCCATGCCGAACTTGGCGAGATCGTTTTGGGAACACACTCAGGCAGGCAGGCGGACGACGAGATCACCTTCTTCAAATCCGTTGGCAACGCGGTTCAAGATGCCGTCGCCGCGCAAGTCGCGTTAAAAAATGCTCATGCCATGAAGCTTGGCGTTGAAGTAAAATTTTAGAAAATCAGCCACAGAGCGCACAGAGACCTTTGAGTTTTTCTTCAGAATCCCTACGCTCTCTGTGACAGAGAAAAAAATGCCCTCTGCAGAAATCATCACCATCGGAACGGAAATTCTCCTCGGCGAGATCGTAGACACGAACACGCGGTATATCGCGCGCGTCTTGCGCGGCATGGGCGTGAACTTGTTCCGCACCATCACCATCGGCGATAACGTCGAACGGATCGCGGAATCCATCCGCAACTCGATGCGCCGCGCGGAAATTGTCATCACCACGGGAGGCTTGGGTCCGACCATTGACGACCCCACCCGCGAAGCGGTGGCGCGCGCGGCAGGCGTGGAACTCGAATTCCGCGAAGATTTGTGGGAACAGGTCGTCGAAAACATTTCGCGCTACGGGCGCAAGCCCTCCGAGAATCAAAAAAAGCAAGCCTACGCCCCCAAAGGCGCGATTGGGATCAAAAACCCCGTCGGCACCGCGCCGTGTTTTATTGTGGAGACCCCCCTCCAACTCCCCCCATTTTCGGAGAACATGGGGGGAGAGAAAGAGGGGGGTGTTGTCATTTCCCTGCCCGGCGTCCCCAACGAAATGGAACACGTCCTGCACGAGTCGGTGATTCCATATTTACAACAACGGTTCAACCTCAACGAACTCATCAAAATCAAAATCTTGCATTGCGCGGGCTTGGGCGAAGGATTGATCGACGAGAAGATCGCCGATCTCGAAACGTTGAGTAACCCGACGGTCGGTCTCGCCGCGCACACCGGCGTTGTGGACATTCGCATCGCGGCAAAAGCAAAAGATGAAACGCAAGCGGATGAAATGATCGCGACGATCGAACAAGACGTGCGCGCGCGGCTCGGGGAGGTGGTCTTCGGGGCAGATGAAGACACACTGGAAGACTCCGCTCTCCAAGCCGTGGCAAGCCGGGGCTGGAGTCTGACCGGGTTGGAATCCAATTTGAACGGTTTGCTTGCGCGAAAGATCTCGCGCACCACAATAGTCTCCAATCTCCAGGTTCCCAATCTCATCGAAACCCTTCGCGCCGCGCGAAACGAATCCAAAGCCGATGTCGCGCTGGGGGTCATGATCAATATCGAAGACCGCTCAGCGGATATGGCGCTCATCACACCCGAAGGCGAAAAGACGCACCATGTCACCTATGGCGGACCTCCGCGCAGTCTGCCGATGTGGTCGGTGAATCTTGCGCTCGATTGGATGCGCCGCCGGGCAATGGAAAATGCTCGATGAAACGAGGCACATCGGCGCGCGTTTGGGTGTATTCAATCTGGATCGTGAATGGAGTGATATTGCTGTGCCTGCTCGCCGGGGCGGCATTCTATTTGACCGACCAGACGGTGGAAGCCGTGGCGCCCAGCCAGCCAACAAAGTTCGCCCCCGCCTCGGAAGCCGCGCCGACAACCTTCTTTTTACCGACGCTGACGGCATTCCCAAATTTCACGCCGTATGTGTTTGAAACGTCGACGCCGTTTGTGCTCAACAACGGACCTGCGCCGAACGTTATCGGTTATTCAGTTGCGGGCTATCCTCTCGAAGCGTACAAATTCGGAAACGGCGAACGCGAATATTTGATCGTGGCGGGCATCCACGGCGGCTACGAATGGAATACAATTGCGCTGGCAAACGAATTGATCGAACATCTTAGCAAAGACCCGGGCGCGATTCCATCGGATGCGACCCTGTACATTATCCGCAACATGAACCCCGATGGCGAAGCCCGCGCCCACGGCGTGGACGGGCGCGTCAACAATAACGGCGTGGATTTGAACCGCAACTTCCCCAGTGAAAATTGGTCCGCCGACTGGGACCGCGACGGCTGTTGGATCTATCGCCCCACCACAGGCGGCTTGTACGGCGGTTCGGAACCTGAAACGCGTTCCGTGATGAGTTTCATCGAGGGGCAAAACATCACCGCATTAATTAGTTATCACAGCGCCGCGCTGGGAGTCTTCCCCGGCGGCGTGCCATGGACTCAAGAATCAAAGCAACTTGCCAAAGCATTGGCAAAAGCGACGAATTATCCATACCCCCCGGTGGACACTGGGTGTGTGTACACAGGCACACTCGCCGATTGGGCGGTCGAGAACGGCGTCGGCGCGGCAGTGGACATGGAATTGCGCGACCACAAGAACACCGATTTCGCCGCAAACTTGAAGGCGTTGAAGGCATTTTTGAATTTTGTTCCGTAACCACATCCGCACGGAGCGGAGTGCCGAGTGCAAGTCGAAGTGGTGCGATTGGTAGTGAACCGTCCACGAATAAAGACCACGAATTTACGAATGTCGGCAAATCAATTCGTTTATTCGTGCGCATTCGTGGACGGTCACCGATCCGCCAAATGAATAATGTCAAACCAGAGGAAATTTTGCATAAGGTGAGTTGGAAACATCATTCAAATGCAGGAAGATGTATAATTAGCAAAAGTGATTAGGCAATGAAAATTACTTTCGACATGAATGTTGACGCCCTCTACCTTGAATTCCTGCACCTCGAAGCAGGGCAAGCGGAAACGCGCCAATTAACCGAAGAAATTCTCGCCGATTACGGTCCCGACGGTACACTAGCGGGCTTGGAAATTCTCGATGCCCATCGCGTGCTGTCACAGACCTCAGGTCGCGTGATCTTTGAGATCGAACCCGCGCTTGTCACAGCAAGCCCGCAATAGAAATACGATCGGGCGGCAGAGATGCCGCCTTTTGCTTACTTTCAGGAGAATTCATGCAAACCGTAGACACCCTCTTCCTCAACGCCCACGTCCTCACCATGGACGAAACAATGACCCAATACAACCGAGGCGCGGTCGCAGTGACAGGCGACAGCATCGTCGCGGTGGGACCCGAAGACGCGATCAAGAAAGAATATTCAGGCAAAGAAACGATTGACTGCAAAGGCAAGATCCTCATGCCGGGCTTGGTCAACGCGCACACGCATGTGCCGATGACCCTCCTGCGCGGCATCGCAGACGATCTGCGACTCGACGTGTGGTTGCAAGGCTACATGTGGCCCGTTGAACGGCAATTTGCCTCACCAGAATTTGTCCGCTTGGGAACATCCATCGCCTGCGCCGAACTCATCAAAAGCGGCGTGACCACCTTCAACGACATGTATTTCTACGAAGACGCTGTCGCCACCGCCACCGCAGACGCGGGGATGCGCGGCATCTGCGGGCAATCCATTCTCAAATTCCCAACGCCCGACGCGGCGTCGTATGAAGACGCGATGGAAAAAGCGCGCGATTACATCAAAAAGTGGAAGGGGCATCCGCTTATCGTTCCGTCCATTGCGCCGCATGCGCCCTACACAACCACAGAAAATATTTTGCGCGAAACCGCCGAACTCGCCAAAGAGTTCGATATTCCGCTTCACACGCATCTCGCCGAAACGTCCTTCGAAGTGGACAACATGCGCAAAGAACAAGGCATACCCGTCATTCCATACGTGAAGAAACAGGGACTACTCGAAGCCAAGGTCATCGCCGCGCATTGCGTGCATCTCGACATCGGCGAGATCCGCACCCTGCATCACGCGGGCGCGGGCGTTTCACATAACCCTTCGTCGAATCTCAAACTTGCATCGGGCTTCGCGCCTGTGGTGAAAATGCTCGACGCCGGTCTCAACGTCGGCATCGGCACAGACGGTCCCGCCTCGAACAACGATCTGGATATGTTCGAAGAAGTGCGCCTCGCCGCGTTCATCGCCAAAGCGGTGACCAACGATCCGACGTCGCTCCCCGCGCCGCAAGCCTTGCTCATGGCGACGCGCCTCGGCGCCCAAGCGCTTCATATCGGACATCTAACTGGTTCGCTCACCCCCAGCCGCCGCGCCGACCTCATCCTCGTTGACCTCAGCCCTGTCCACAACTCCCCCTCCTTCCGCCGCTCGGCAGACAACGCGTACGCGCAGATCGTCTACGCCAGCAAATCCACCGATGTGACCGACGTGATGATCAACGGCAAATGGATCATGCGCGATCGTCAATTGCTCACACTCAAAGAAGATGAACTGCTCGCCCAAGCCGCCGACCTCGCCAAGCAAATTGATTCGTTCCTCGTCGAACGCGAACAATCGGTGTTATCGAAACTCATCGCTCTCGGCGGCTCGATGGAAGAGGAATCGTTCGAGGTGCAGGTCAAGGTCAAAATCACGGACCCAGACCGCGTCGTCCGCGAATTGATGCGAGACGAGATAGACATTCTGTACGAACGTCACTATCGTCAACATGACGCGTACTTCTTCTTCGAGGATGAGTCGCAAGGACGTCTGCGCTTCCGCGAAGACGATTTCGTGGACGATGCCAAGAACACGGTCACGCAAACGCGCGCGCGACTCACGTTGCTGGGGCAAAAGCGCGAGGGACACTTTGAACACGAAGTGCTGTTATCGCGCAGTCGCTTCCTCGCGCCCGCCACAAACTCGCTTCGTTTCTATCGGGAGTATTTCAAACCGAAGACCGAAATTACGATCGAAAAAGACCGCCTACGCTGGTTCATCAAATACAAAGACACCGAGTTTTACATCAACCTCGATCACATGACCACGCCGCCGCTCGGGCACTTCCTTGAAGTCAAATCGCGCACGTGGAGCCGCAAAGACGCCGACAACAAAGCCGATCTCCTCAACGAACTACTCGAACTGCTCGGCGCGGCAGACGGCGAAACAGTGACCGAAGATTACATTGACATCGTAGCCAACAAATAGAATCGCGCAACTTTTTATCCCTGCCAACTGTATGAAATTGCGAGGGCGATGCTACTCGCCCAAATCAATCTCCTGTTTCCATGAGATTGATTCCCACCGACAGGCTCAATGCCAACGTCGTCCTTCGCAACGGCACGAATCAAGGTGATAAAATGCGCAGACTCCTCCTCTCCCTCTCCATCCTGCTCCTCGCCTCCCTCGCCTGCAACGGCGGAGGCGTCCCGCCGCCTCCCGAAGACTCCATCTTCGACTCAGGCAAAACCGCGTACGGATTCTTCCCCTCCCCGCCCGAAGCGACACTCGATAGCATCTTCCAACTTTACAAAGATATGGATCAACACGCCGATTTTGTTTTGATCCAGCAAAACACAGCGTGGGAAGATTTTGTGGGCGGAACAGAATCTGAATCGCAAACGAAAACCGACTTGATCAATCAAGTTAAACTTGCAAATCAAAATCATCTCGAATACATCTTCGTCATTGATGCCCTCAACGGTCTCAATCGCCGCGAGTTCATTGGCTTGCCTGCTGGCTGGGAGGCGAGTTTTGCAAATCCCGATGTTCGCTCCGCGTATCGCAATTACGCGCTGTGGGTCGCGCGCACATTTCATCCGCGCTATCTCGGTCTCGCCTCCGAGATCAACACCTACATGGACGCGCATCCCGACGACGCGGGCAACTTCATCAGCCTCTACAACGAAATGTACGCGCTGGTCAAAGCCGAAGCGCCAGACACGCAGATCTTCGTCACTTTTCAATGGGATGATCTCAACAACATGTTCCCCCAGCCCGAGGAGGGCAATCGTCAGCGACTCAGCCCGAATTGGGAACAGATCGAAGCGTTCGAACCGAATCTGGATTTATGGGTGATCTCGACCTATCCCTACTTTGTGTTTCCCTCCGCCTCAGATATTCCAGCAGACTATTACACCCCGCTTCTCCTGCGGACGGGGAAGCCTGTCGCCATTGCTGAAAGCGGATTCTCCTCCCGTCCCGTCGGCTTCGCGCAAGGTTCTCCCGAAGACCAGGTGATTTTCCTCAACGCAGTCCACGACCAACTCGGACCGCGCCTCGCGTTCTGGGTAAACACCATCCTCACCGACTTCAACATGGACTCGTACGCGGCAGAAATGGCAAAGCAGGGACGCGATCCCAAAGACACAGAAGGCTTATCCAATTTTGCGTTCATCGGCTTTTTGAATCCCGACCGATCACTTAAACCCGCAATGGAAGTGTGGGATGGGTTTAGGAATCCGTAAAAAAGTGACGGTCATCTTTGATGTGACCGTCACTTAACTCAGGGTGATTGTATTTTTTCGATCAACCCTTGAATGATTTTTTCTTCATCGGGTGAAAGGTTTTCTTTTTGAACTTTATCGTAGATCGTAAGAAGCCAGACGGTATCCTCAAGGACAAAATAATACACCACGCGATAGCCTCCCCGTTTGCCACGCCCTTTCGCAGACATCCTTGCCTTTCGTGCTCCACCTGTGCGCGGAATGATGGGATGAGCCTCGGCGTCAAACGCTTGCAGGAAAGATTCAAAATCGCTGCGTAAGCTGGGATTATGCTTGCGCAGCGATTTCAAATTTCGGTCGAACCAAGTTGTGAAAATGAAGCGATACTTCATCAAGCGTCTTCCAACACCGCATCGAGATGAGAAGCCAGCTCCTCGGGCGTGTCGGCGCGGGAAACTCTTCCCAGTAGAATGTCTTGCAATCCCGCCGCGAGATGTTCGCCGAGTGTCAGCGACTCAAGCGGCGTTTCATCCATGATGGTGACCAATATTTCCGCGTTTTCAGGCAATTGAACGTCGTCTAACAATTCGATCCTGCCATTGCGAACTGTGGCGCGCAAGGTTGGGTAAATCATTGCTCGAACTCCTTTTGTGCAACGACGATTATAACTTGTTTCAGGAATTCAAACTCCAACAAAAACTCCATGCGAGAAGTACGGAATGGGTTTAGGAGTCGTTGATTCGTATCTCATTAATCACAGTACAAAGTAACATCGAATTTGTTTTCAACACCCGATAATATTTTAAAATCTGACAGCACGGCGTAATAGCCCTTCGCCTTCAAGCCCGCGCTTTGTAAACCATCTACGAGAAACAACGCCTTCGAGAGATAAGCGTTTTCCATCGTCAAGCCTTGGCCGTCCTCAAAATTGACCCCGATCTTCCACGCCTCATCTTGCGGACGCACATCGTTACACCCCGACAGCATGGCGGATTTAGCGGTGATCAACACCCACAATTCGTATTTTCCAGGTTGAATGTCTTCAATCTTGTATTCCCCTTTCGAGTTCGTCTTTTCGCCAGCGACCAAATCGAACGATTCGGCCATCCGCAGTTCGACTGTGCTGGAAAATGGCTTAACACTGCCATTCGAGATAGATATCGTTCCAATAAGCGATGCAGGCAGAGGGATCGGGGTATCGGAGGGGATTGGAGTGAGAGTCGAAGTTGGGCTTGGAGGCGCTGTCAGCGTGAATGTTATTGTCGCTGTAGGCAAGGGAGTGGATGTAGGCGCATCTGTCGGTACGGCTGTTGCCTGAACGCCGCAAGCGGTCAACAAAAGAACTAAGGTCAATGTCACAAACTGGAATTTGACGCGAGTCATATTTGCCTCCTAACGATTTGGATGTTTGTTTAACGGATCGGAAAATGGATTTGTTCCAACATCAAATACATTGCCCGCCTCATCGCCGCGCCCAATCCCGTCGAAACAAAGGATCGGGCAACACGCAAACGAATTACTCCGCCCGAAACTGCGCCAACGCTGTATCCACCTTATTTTGATCCACCCAGCCATCCGTCAAAAACGAATCGAACAACCCAAAATCCCCCTTGAGAATGCACAGCGCATACGCTCGCGACTCTACCGTTGGAGAATCGAGCGCATCGAGCATAATTTTCCGCACCGTCGCGCCAGATTGATCCATCAACAAAGTAATGTAAGCATCCTTCGTCTTCCACGGCATGGATTTATTCCACGTTGCCGCAAGCCGCGAAACATACTCGGGCTTGATCTCGTCGCGTAAACCTTCTAATTCCTCATAGTCTGCTCTTTGAACTGCGGCAAGCGCTTTAGCCAAAAATATATCTTCAGACATTTTTCTCCTCATTGTTATTTTTGCGCGATTATATCTTGTTTCAGGAACGCAGATCGCTCCCGCCCCCGTTGTAATTGAGGAAGTGATTAGCGAACAGAAAACTCTTGCTTGGATAAAAACCCCAACACAATGCGATTAAACTCATCGGGCTTTTCAACAGGCACGGCGTGGCGGGAATCTTCAATGACGACCAATTCTGCATTCCCCAACTTGGGAATATACGCTTCTTTGGCTGATACGGGTGTGTAATCATTATCAGCCGCCACCACCAAAACGGGAAATTTGATATTTTGAATTTTATCCACCACGCTCCAGCCGACGATAGCGCGCATCGTATCCAAATAGGCACGGATATCATTTTCCGCCCAACGCGGGACAAATATCTCGCGCAATTTCTCTTGTCCATCTTTGGGGAACAACCGCTTACTCAACACCTCGCCCATTTTACGCATCCCCATCAATCTGACAATTGCAAACCGCATAAACACCTGCCAGCGTTCTTTGAGCGTGCGAACCACGAGTTCGGGACCAGAATTAACGATCACCATGCTCTTGACCAATTCTGGATGATCCACAGCCAGTTGAAATGCGATCATCCCTCCCAGTGAAATCCCCACCACATGGACAGAGCCGACTCCCAGTGACCGAATCAATTCAGCAGTATCCTTCGCAAACAGCGACATGCTGTACGGTCCCTTCGGCTTCTGCGATTGTCCATGTCCGCGCAGGTCGAAGGCTGTCGTTTTGAATTGTTTGGTAAAAGCGGGGATTTGCATTTCCCAGTCGCGGGCGCTGGAGCCGAGTCCGTGAATGAATAAAACAGATTCTCCGCTTCCAGCAGTTTCGTAATACAACTCGATGTTGTTGACCGTTGCTTTTGACATATCGACATCCTCTTCAACTGGAGAGTTGCGTCAACAAAAAACGCATTGGATGTCAATTATATTCATCAATTTGAAACAAGGGCGGATTTTCTCTTCCGCAATTTATACAGACTCATGCCAAACAAAATAAATCCAAGCGGGGTTGTGATGAGATACAAGACCCAATTCGTTTGCCACTGCAATTGCAGGGACGCCGCAAGCGCATAAAAAGAAACGCCCGCCGCGGGGATGCCCAACAACGAGAGATATTTCCACACTGGCGCAGGGACGCTGAAATCGGTCAGTATCGAGCCGTCATCTTCACTCAATCGATTCCAGCGCAAGCCGAGATATGCCAGCCCCAACAAGGTCGGCAGGATAATGATCGTCAGCGGATTGCTCGGCACAACCACGAAGAGGAACATCAAAGCGAATAAACCCACAATGGCGATGCTCGCCCAACGATTCGGGCGGAAGGATTCGGAGGAACTCCAGTCTGCTAGCCAGTAAGCGGGGATGGCAAGGATCCCTGCGCTGAAAGAAAATGTCGCAAATTCAGCGACGGAGGAAACTCCTCCATCGGGTTCGAGCCACCACATGATCGCCCACAAGCCGTAACAAAGCCCGATGGCTAGAGACAGTTTCAACGTCGAGAAAGGATTCGAGGCACGCAGGGATTTTCGAATCGCATACCATCCAATCCAGACCGTAATCAGCGCGTGCCACGCAAGCGTGGTAAAGGAGATCGAGAGCGGCAGGGACTCGTACGTCGTCTGCACCACGATGCCTTCGCCAAACCAGCCGAACACCGCGCCCGCGAGAAATAACGCCCAGATGTTTTTGACTCTGAAGCGCGAAACGATCAGGAGGAACACGAACCCCATCAACGAATACGCCAGCCAGGTCATCGCCCATTCGCCGAGCGAATCCTCGGGACGTTTGCGCGCCCAAAATAAAAGTTCGGAGAAGAGAAAGAAAATGTAACCCGTAGACAGCGTCAACACGAATTTTTTGAATGTTCTCATAGCACATATACAGGTTGGGATTCAGAAATGTTGCAAGATGTTCCCCAAATTGTTGATTGGTAAAATTTACGCCGAATGTCTTTTAGCCTAACCCCATGACCAAGCGCAAACCCGCTTCAACTTGTTCGAGAAGATAAATTGGCAGATCACCGATCTTCTCGGTCAGAAAACTTTTGTCCACTGTTAGGACCTGCGAGACATTCGCAATCGAATCTTTGGATAAGCCTGTGGCTTTTAGTGGCAAAAATACATTTCCAGGCGCGTTTGTTAATTTGAGATTGGATGTGATGACAACAACAATCGCAGTTGCAATGCGACTGCGATTGAAATCATCGGACTGAACGACCAACACTGGGCGGCGAAAACCAGGTTCTGAGCCTGTAGGTTCGGGCAGGTCTGCCCACCAAATTTCCCCGCGTTGAATTACCACTGTTCTCCATCCAGCGATACGACCTGCATCGTCACTATCTCAGGCTCAAGCGCCGAGGGTTCATTGGCATAGACCTGATCCAAAGTCTCTGTGATGTTTTCCGTTTCATGTTCTGCCACATACGCATTCAGTGCGGCGGTATACAACTCGCTCAGCGAAACTCCCATTTTTTTAGCAAGGTTTTGCGCGGCATGGAAAACTGGATTGGGGATGGAAATGTCAGATTTCATAGTTCACCTATTTTTACAAGACAAGCAACCTTCGACATTATACCTCGCGTCGAAGCCATTTACTCACATCCATTCGCCACATGCTCCTCGAATGTCTCCGCAAAGGAGTGATACCCTGAACCGTCGCACTTGGCACGGAAGAAGAAGTACGGCGTCTCAGCAGGGAACGCGACCGCTTGCAGAGAATCCAAATCGGGATTGGAGATCGGCGCGGGCGGCAAACCTGCGTAGACGTATGTGTTGAATGGCGAGTCGAATTGCAGGTCGTCCAAACTGAGCGGATTCTTCCACCACGTTCCAGCGGCGAAATCAAACCCCAGCGCGTATTGCACGGTCGGGTCGGCTTCGAGTTTCATCCCGATATTCAAACGATTGAGATAGACCGAAGCGATTAACGGCTTCTCTTCATCCTGCACAGCTTCGCGCTCCACAATGGACGCGACGATCACGGCTTGATACACCGTCAGTCCTTGTTGTTCAAAACCGTGAGTCAACTCGGAAGTGAGTTTCAGCGAAAAGTTGCGGAGAAGTTCATCCATCAATTCGTTGACCGATATGTTGCGCGAAAGGATGTACGAATCGGGGAATAGAAATCCTTCGAGAGAGTCTGCGCCGTCGAGAAAATCGTAATCGTTGCGCCGATTCCGCGCGGCGGCGAGAAATTCGTCGGGCGTGATTGCCAAGCCCGAGGTCGGGAGAGACGCGGCGATCTCCTCCATCCGCCAGCCTGCGAGGACAGTGAATGTCGCTTCGGTGGCGCTCGCGTCTTGAATCTCCCGCGCAATGTCAATCGCGGACATCGCCGCGCTGAGTTTGTACTCGCCCGCTTGAATGGACGTGTCCAGCCCCGAATACACCAAATAGTCGCGGAACGATTCAGCGTCGCGGATCAATGCCGCATCTTGCAGACTCGCCGCGATCGAACTCACCGACTGCCCCGACTCGATTCTGAAATTCCGTTCGCTCGCCTCGCCATTCAGCGGACGCGTGAGCAAGCCGTCGTACCACAACAATCGCGCGGAATATTGCGCGCGCTGGAATATCGTCAGCCACGGCGCGGGCGGACCGTAAATCCGCGCGGCTTCGGAGGGAATGGCGATGAAGGCAACGAGAAAACAGAGAATTGTGAGAATTAAGAGAATTGGGAGGATGAGTTTGCGCATGGGGGCTGGGTAAACACGGAAACAGGTTGTAACTCGTATCTCGTAATTCGTATCTCGTACCTCACCTTACGCAGTACGCAGTACGCAGTACCTTTCACTTCCGCGACTCTAAATAGGAACGGAGTATCACCACCGCCGCCAACGAATCGTGGTGCCCCGCGCGTTTCTTGCGCGAGACGCCCATTTCGACGACCGCCGTGCGCGCGTCTTGCGTGCTGAACGATTCGTCGAACAACTCCACAGGGATGTGAGTCTGCCCGCGCAACGCGTCGGCGAATTTCGCGGCGCGCCTGCCTGCCAGATTCGGTTTGCCTTCTTCGTCAAACGATTGACCGACGACGATCAAGCCGACCTCATTTTCAGCGGCAAGATTCGCCACCTGCGCCGCGTCGAGCAGACGGGAAACATGCTCGATCACTTTGAATGGGCTGGCAATCGTCGCGGTCGGGTCGCTGAGCGCGAGACCGATCCGCTTTTCGCCATGGTCAACTGCTAGGATACGCATTGGGGTAAATCACCGTAGATAGGTAGACACGGAAACAAGTAAACAAGTAAACAGGTAGACAGGTAGACAGGTAGACAGGTAGACAGGTAACATGAAACATGAATCTTGAAACTCACTACTTTCCACTTTCTTCTTTCCTCTTTCATCGTTTCGACACAGCTCAACGCAAGCCTTCATAATTCATCCTTCACTCCGTAACCACCTCAATCCGAAACGGCAACAACGGAATCCACTTCCACCACGAGGGGAACATTGAAATCACTGGCTCGCTTTCCCAATCAAACGACTCGTCCAAGCGTGCACGCCCTTCATTCACGCTCAAGCCGCGAATCAATGTTGCGATCTGCGCGACGTCAACCGATTGAACGATCTGCCTCTCGGCGCGCAACTGCCAACGCGTAGAATCGTCTTCACTTAACACAGGTAAGCCAACGGATTCAGTTTTCACGTTGGATGATGCAACGCGAAAGCCCGAAGGGAGAGAAGCGTTCAACGCAAGCGAGGCAAGCTCACTCAAGTCTGAAGCGGAGGCGTAACGCGTGGAATATTCCACTTGCAAGGTCAACGTCAACGTGGTTCCAGCCGCGCCCGCAGGCGGATCAAATTCTTCCAACAAAATTTGCGAGATGGAAATCGTTTTATCAAAAAGAATATCGCCCGAACCAACATCGTTCAAAAATTTTATACGCGCGTCTTCGTCGAGAGATTTCATCAACAACTCTTTCGCGCGCGCGCGATCCGCATCGCTCGCCTGCACAGACGATTGTTCGCGCCCGCCTTCCGTCGGCTCGGGGTTCGTGACCGAAAGCGAAAGCCCCAGCGCGCCGCGAATGACGATCAACGACTCTGCGGGCAGGTTGCCGATCGCGCCGCTCTCCACCGCCTCGACGGGAATCTCAAGTTCTTTGCCGACGCCCGCCGCGATGATGCCGTCTTCAAGAGTCACAAATTGCACGAGCGCGTCACGCGCCGCCTCCACAATTGTGCCAGCGGGTATCGTCACCGCGTTCGACGTGAGATTGCGAAACACAACAACGCCAGTCGCTTTCGATTGCGGCACAACGCCCTCGCCCGTCACCACAACCGTTTGCGCGCCGTCGAGAATGATTCGTTTTTCACGCGCAGGGATGTTGCCCGTCACAAAAACAGACTCGGTCGATTCACTCGCGATCACAGGGATCACAATGCTTTGCGTTTCAGTGATCGGTTTCAATCGGATTTGCGCGCGCGGGATGAACAACGCGACGATGAGAAACACCGACATCACGCCGACGATGAACGCGCCAAGCCGTGTAGCGGGATGCGCGCGCCACGCTTCTTCTCGGACTTGAACCTGCTCCCGCTTCTCACGCAGATTCTTCGCTGGAGGCTTTCGCGTCAACCTCTTCGGCGGATTCTGCGCCCACGCCTCTTTCTGCGCCTCCGCCGTTGACTCAAAAACAGGGATGCCCAACTCTTCGGCGTCTGCGCGCACGCGCCTTGTGCGAGTCACCAACCCCACCTGCGCGCCAAGTGACGACGCGTGCCGTTGCAAAACTTTCAAGTCCGCTTGACGAAGCGCGATCTTCTCGAACTTGGGCGCCACCAACAAAATGCGCGGCGTCTTCGCCCACGACATCCTGTCGCGGACGGAGATGAGGTCATCGTGCGATTCGAGGGTGATGATCTTGGTCTTCATTGCGAATAATTATAACTTGAGCCGCATCCACAGCGACGACATATCCTGCACTGGGCGTATGACGAGCGCGGGAAGAGAAAAAAACAAGTACAATATGCGCCGCTTCAAAATCCACATCAGTGAATATGACCCGCATCCAATGCGGGTCATATTTTGGGAGAACTCTTTTGTTTAACGATTTAAAACACTTTCGAGCGCAAGCGATCATTTTCGACAAGGACGGCACGCTCATTGACTTTGACGCAATGTGGGGCGGATGGGCGCTCTATCTGGCGGAACAATTACATCGGGCAAGCGGCATCCAAGTGCGCGACGCGTTATGCGACGCGTTCGGTTACGATCAAGCGTCGAAAAAAGTCCTGGCGCATGGCATGATGGCGGCTTCGCCAATGGGTAAGTTGCGCCAATTGACCGTCGAGGTCATGCAGGCGCAGGGGCTATCCGCTGAACAGGCGGAACGAGTCGTGGATGAAGGCTGGTGCATCCCCGACCCTGTAATTTCGGCAAAACAATTCACCGACACGTGGGCGTTATTCAGCAAACTGCATCAGCAGAATATCAAGATCGGCATCGCCACCTCCGACGACCGCGCGCCGACTCAGGCGATGATCGAAGCGTTCGACATCGAAGACTTCATCACGACGATGGTCTGCTCGGACGATGGAATCCCCTCCAAGCCCGCGCCCGAAATGGTGACAACGATCTGCCAGCGCATGAACATTGAACCATCGAAGGTGATGGTGATCGGCGATACCACGTCGGATTTGAAGATGGGACGCGCGGCAGGCGCGGGTTTAGTGGTCGGCGTCCTTTCGGGAGTCTCCGCTGCAAAGGATTTGATCCCGTTTGCCGATGTGATCATCGATTCGGTGGATGACCTGCATGCGTATGTAGAGTCGCTGGCGGGGAACGAAAGCATCGATCCGCAAAACGGCTTGAACCCCGATTTTGCTTTTTGACACTTCCACAAAGACCCTCACGGTTGTAGAAATCTCGAGGGTCTAATTTTTATTTTCAAAGGAAACAATCCATGGACATTCTGGACGAAACCCACATCGCCTCTTCCGTAGAGGAACACAGCGCGCAATTGGACGCCAGCCAATATACGCGCGAAGGCATTTTGAAATATGAGAAGATCTACGGTCATGCTTTCGTCAGCACCGGCGGACTGGACAGCACGCGCGAGATCATAAAAATGCTGAATTTGAAACCGGGGATGGAAGTGCTGGATATCGGCTCCGGTCTCGGCGGCTCGGCGTTCCACATGGCTCAGGAGTACGGCGCGCATGTTCACGGGCTGGACCTATCGCACAACATGCTGTCGCTTGCCAACGAACGTTTGCAGGAATTGAATCTCGATTCGCGCGTGACCTTTGAGTTTGGCGACATCCTCGAGAGCCGCTTCGACTCAAAGTACGATGTGGCATACAGCCGCGACGCGTTCCTGCACATCCCTGAAAAAGCGAAGTTATTCCAAACGCTCAAGCGCGCGCTCAAACCGGGCGGCTTGTTATTCTTCACCGATTACTGCTGGGGTGAAGGCAAACACAGCGACGAATTTCTCGCCTACGTTGCGCAACGCGGCTACGACCTGTATACCGTCGGCGAGTACGGCAGACTCATCGAGCAGGCGGGCTTCGTCGAAGTGCGGGCAATGGATAAGACTCCGCTCTTTGGCGATTACCTCGAACTCGAACTGGCGAAACTGCCCAACGACGGCTCGCTCCCTGAGATCAGAAAATCGTGGCAGGAAAAACTCGTCCGCAACCGCAGAGGGGAACAAGGCTGGGGTTGGTTTATGGCGCGGCGTGGAAAATAGCAAACAGACAAAAAAAGAGACAGGCGATACGCCTGTCTCTTTTCGATATTACGTTCGAACTACTGTGTAAACGACATCCACACGACAATTCCATCGTCCGCGCCGGCAACTGTAACCGTCAGAAACTTATCGTCTTGCGAGTAGACCAGCAAAGCGCCCTGCTCGTCCGACGTGGTCACCATCGGCGACCAGCCGGCAGCGCCCAAGTTGCTGGTATAAAAATCTGCCGCTTCTTTGGCTGTGCCCGTGAACTTGAAACTGTAATTGTTCGCGTCGAATTCCTGTCCAGCCGTCGCCTGCGGCATGATCGGGATGCCGTTCCATTCAGCCACCGGCGTCCCTTGCGGGTCGAAGTAATTTCCGATCTGCGCGATCTCGCTGGGCAGGGCTTCCAACGTTCCGAGCGGCATGGTAGTCGCCAAAGCCTCCAGCGTTTCCATGGGCATGGCGCTCGCAAAAGAACTCACATCAGACGCAACAGCCTGCGCGGTGTTCGCCGCATTTTTTACGTCGTTGACCGGGTTGGAGATCAGCGAACAGGCGAGCAGGAAAACGAGAACCAGCGTAAACATTGAAACTTTAAATAGTCGTGACATTCGAACTCCTTTTGAGATAATCATAATCCCATCTATTTTTCCAAGTAGAGGGAAGAATGTACTACACAACAAAGGGCAGACCCATTAGTCTGCCCTACAGTTTTACTTCAATTTTTCTTCGACGACTTTCGCAACTTTACTCAACGCCTCTTTGGCATCGCCAGCGAGACTCCCCTGCGCCATGTTGGGACGCCCGCCGCCCTTGCCGCCGATACCCGTGATGAGATCGCCCGCCTTGAGTCCGCGCTTGACGAGATCCTCGGTCACTACCGCGATGACGGCTGACCCAGTTATCAGTAGAGCGACTCCACCCTTCGGATATTTCTCGCGGAACTTGTCGGCGAGCATACGGAGTGTGTCTGCATTGGAATCGGGTATCTCTGCCGCGAGGATGTGCGTATCTTTTACAACTTGGAGATTAGAGACTAGAGACTGGAAGGATGAAAGCGCGGCTTGGGCGCGAAGACTCGCAAGTTCCTTTTTCAGCTCGGCGATCTCGCTTTGTCCGCTTTCCACTTTCTGAGGGACTTCATCCACCGAAGTCTTCAACAACGCCGCGGATTGTTTCAACGTTTTGAATCGCTTCGCAATCAACTCATACGCGCCGCGACCCGTCACCGCTTCGATGCGCCGCACATTCGCCGCGACCGAACCTTCGCTCACAATGAGGAACGCGCCGATGTCCGATGTCCGTTCGAGGTGCGTGCCGCCGCAGAGTTCGTAGGAATACTTTGTTCGTCCAGCAGTTGAACTGCTGGACGAACTTTCCAAACCTTCCAGAATCGAAATCGTCCGCACAGTCTCGCCGTATTTCTCACCAAACAACGCCATCGCGCCTTCTTTTTTAGCTTCCTCCAGCGACTTGCTTTCTTTTTTCACGGGCATATCTGCCGCGATAGCATCGTTGACCATGTGTTCGATACGATCAAGTTGCTCGGAAGTCAATGCTTCGGGGTGGTTAAAGTCAAAGCGCAGGCGGTCGGGCGCGACCAATGAACCTGCTTGCGTGGCTTGGTCACTCAGCACGGTGTGCAATGCTTTGTGCAAGAGATGAGTGGCGGTGTGATTCCGCATGATGTCGTGGCGGCGGGTCAAGTCCACTTCGGCGATGGCGTTGTCGCCCACTTTAGGTTGACCCGAAATGACCGTGCCAACGTGAACGATCACACCCGCCGAAGCGCGCCGCATGGAGGAGATTTCAATTTCCCACCCCCCTCCGGCTCCCCCCATTTTCTCCGAAAATGGGGGGAGAGATTTGATGTATCCCATATCATCCACCTGCCCGCCCGACTCAATGTAGAAGCCGGTCTTTGGCAAAATCACTTGGACTTGATCGTCGAGCGAAGCAGAATCAACACTCTCGCCATTTACGATCAGAGCGAGAACTTTACCCTCCACGTGCGGGCTGTTGTACGGATCATATTCAACGCCGTTCGCGCCAAGCTTCTTCTTCGATTGTAAGTCTTTCAAAATCTCGGCAAAGAATTCCGCATCTTCGCCGCCGAGTTTGCCCATGGCTTTTCCGCCGCCGGAGGCAAGCGCGTGTTTCTCCTTTGCTTCGTTGAATCCTTTTTCGTCCACGTCGAGTCCTTGCTCGCGGGCGATGTCGCGGGAGATTTCGAAGGGAAGTCCATAAGTGGCGTAGAGGTCGAAGGCGCGATGCCCATCGAGAATTAGAGAATTGGAGGATTTCAGGTCGGCGAGCAGAGTCTCAAGGTGAGCCGTGCCAGCCTCCACCGTCCGCGCGAAGCGGATCTCTTCACGAGTCAAATTATCCAAAATGGCGGGCTGAGCCTTTTTGAGTTCGGGATAAAAATCTCCGTAGTAATTGATCACCGCCTGGGCGACTTTGGCGAGGAAGGGATCGTTCAACCCGATCTTCGAGCCGAAGCGCGCGGCGCGGCGGATGATCATGCGCGCCACGTAGTTGCGACCCGCGTTGCCTGGCACGACCCCATCCGCGATGAGGAACGCGGCAGAACGGACGTGATCGCAGATGACGCGATACGGCGTGAAATTATCGAGCATTTCTTTTTCGCTGTGACCGGTGAGGCTTCGCAACACGTCAAGAGAGTCGGCGAAGAGGTCGGTCTTGTAATTCGAGTCCACGCCCTGCAATACGGACACGATGCGCTCGAAGCCCATGCCGGTATCCACGTGTTTTTGCGGAAGCGGCTCGAGGCGTCCGTCGTCGAATAAGTTGTATTGGATGAAGACGTTGTTCCAGAGTTCGAGGTAGCGCGTACATTCGCCGTTCACGCCGCAGACGTGGTCGGTGCCGCGCAGGTTATCGAACTCTTCGCCGCGATCTAAATGGATCTCGGAACACGGACCGCATGGACCGGTCTCTGCCATCTGCCAGAAGTTATCTTTACGACCAAAATACAAAACATGACTAGGGTCGAAGCCGGGTTGCGCCTTCCATGCGTCAGCCGCTTCATCATCGCGCGGAACATTGCCTTTGTCGTCTTCAAAACAGGTGGCGTAAATTTTATCTTTGGGCAAACCCCACACTTCGGTGAGCAGTTGCCACGACCAGGCGATGGCTTCTTTTTTGTAGTAATCGCCGAACGACCAGTTGCCAAGCATCTCAAAGAAAGTGTGATGCGTGTCGTCGCGTCCCACGTCTTCGAGGTCGTTGTGCTTGCCTGCCACACGCATACACTTCTGCGAATCAACGGCGCGGGTGTAGGGTTTTTTGTCGGTGCCGATAAAGACATCCTTAAACTGAACCATGCCCGAATTGGTGAAAAGAAGCGTGCTGTCGCCGCCCGGGACGAGCGACATCGAAGGCACGGCGGTATGTCCATGCTCGACGAAGAAGTCAATGAAGGTCTGGCGGATTTCGTTGCCGGTAAGTTTTTTGCTCATGAGAACTCCACAATTTTGACAATGACGGGCGAATTATACCAAGCGGGTGAAACAAAAATCCCGAACCTGTTGGGTTCGGGACTGGTCGTTATCATTCAGCCTCAAGCCGTGACAGATTCACAGGACGCGCAATGTAGCGGCGGCAGAGGATGTGAAGTTGATTTTCATTGAGCGAGATTATACGAGGCATGGCAGATTTTGGGGAGGGGTTTATCCTCCATTCTTCCTAAATTCAGACTTTCCTAAACTGAGAGGACTATACTCGATTCGAACGTTTACCCAAACAAGAAGGAGTGATACATCATGAAACAAAGAACATTTTCCATCGTGTTCGCCGCCAGTGTTCTGATACTTTCCACATTGGCATGTAATGTAGGGAGCCAAGCGCCTACCGAGGAGACCCAGCCGCAAGGAGGAAACTCGACAGAAACCGCGCCGCAGGAAGACCAATCTTCTTCCAATATTTCTCGCGGCGCATGTGATAATCCTTATCTGCCCATTGTTCAAGGCGCGACATGGAACTACAGCATGACCGGCGACGTTGCCGACACGTATATCCACAGCGTCATTTCCGTTGAAGCGAGTAGTTTCAGTGAACAAGATGTCTTTGGCACGGGAGTCACCCGCCAGGGATATTGGAACTGCGACGACGGCGCGTTGATCATGCTCGATCCGAGCGCCGACACATCCGGGACCGTGAGTACAGAAAAGGCTACCGCCGATTTCAAAACCACTTCGTCAAGCGGAGTTACTTTGCCCGCAACGATCAAGCCTGGCGACACGTGGGAGCAAGCCATAACCCTCGAAGGGACGGAAGATATCGGCGGCAATCAGATCCCCGCAAAAAATGAATTCACCAATTCGTGCAAAGCAGTCGGGGTTGAATCGGTGACCGTCCCTGCGGGGACGTTCGACGCCATGCGCGTGGACTGTCAGACGAACATGAACATCACGATCACCATGGCGAACACCCCGGTGACAACTGCGCTCAAATTTACCACGACGAGTTGGTATGCGGAAAATGTCGGCGCGGTCAAAACAGCCAAAACAGGCGACGGCGGGAACAGCGTCATCGAATTGACTTCCTATAACATTCCATAGAAATAAAAAACGGATTTCAAAAAACTCACCTAAAATTAGGTGAGTTTTTTGATTCAAGACAGCCATGCCAATTTAATGAACAAGCCAAAAACTGGGCAGGGCTTTCTTATAAGTCGCGGTTAACGATCTCTTTGGACACGGATTGCACGGAAGTCACGGATTTCTCCGTAACAAACGGAAGAAAATCCGTCCAATCCGTGTACGAAAAAAAGGCATGGTTTGATTTTAAGAAAGCCGTGAACTGGGAACCGTTGGTTGTAAAATCCCGTCAAAATGACTATACTAAACCAACGAACGGGTACTTCCCGCCTCACTGGCAGAAAGGGAAAGGGTACTGAGGATGAGCACATTCAAGAGATTTATCGTATTGGGGGTCGCTACTTCATTAATTCTTTATGGCTGTATCACGCGCCCAACGGCAACGCCAGAGGAGATTACAGAGCCTGCAAACTTTTCAGGCGATATTCCATCGGTTGGCTTGGCGGTTGTGGCGGTCAATGGCACAACCGTGTTCAACACGGTCGGGCAAACGATCAACTACTCGTATTCGGTGAAAAACACGGGCAACCCAACCCTCACCGGCCCTGTAACCGTTGCGGACAATAGGACGACTCCACCTGTCTGTATAGCGGTCAACACCGTAGGAAATCTCGATAACAACCTCGACAAAGACGAGACCGTCACCTGCACATCGGCTTATACCATCACCCAAAACGATCTCAACGCCGGTTCGGTGGTGAGTACCGCCACAGCGCAAGTCGGCGGAATCAACTCGAACACTGCCACAACCACCGTGCCCATGGCGGCGGTAAACAAGGCGCTCACTGTGACGGTTACGCCGAACACAACCGCCTACAACGCTGTGGGGCAGATCATCACCTACTCGTATGGCGTAAAAAATACAGGCGCGGCTTCGATCGGTCCCGATCAATTCAAAGTGACCGACAGCAAGCAAACCGCGCAGGTTAACTGCGACGTTGCCAACCGAACGCTGGGTCCCGGAGAATCGATCTCGTGCTCGGCGCAATATATCGTCACCCAGGCCGACCTGGATGCGGCAAACATCACCAATACAGTCACCGCTTCAGGCGGAGGCGTTACCTCGCCGGCGGTGAATGGCGTGGTCACAAAAGGCGTAATCACCGGCGGCAATTACACCAAAGGCTCGAACATTTCCCACACCGTGGTGAGCGGCGAATGGCTGTATCAGATCGCCCGTTGTTATGGCGCGGACATCAATGCGACGCTTGCCGCCAACCCGCAGATCCCTAACCTGCATTACATCCTGCCCGCAATGACCGTGAACGTCCCCAATATCGGCTCGAAAGGGACGATCTTCGGACCTCCCTGCGCGGGATACTACGTGGCGCAAATTGGCGACACTTGGGAAAATATCGCAACGCGATTTAATGCGGATGTAGTCGTTTTGAAAGCGGCAAACAGAACCATCGTTTCTCCATCCCTGGGGAACTGCCTCAAGATCCCGTTGAATTCCGCCGGGGGAGCCACGCCGGCTCAAACCGTAATCACAGCCTGCCCATCCACCTCGCCGGTCACGCCCCAACCCGGAGCAGACATTCGCATCACCTTCCCGTCCGGAAGCACAGGCACAACCGTTGTTGGTTCGGTCACCGGCACAGCGACCGTCCGCTATCTGTTGGCGGTCTCACAAGGGCAAACGCTCACAGTAAAACTAACGGGTCCCGCGAACACCCTCACCATGGGCATTACCGCCGCCGGCGGAACTGTGCTCAAGGCGCAAGACGCCAACGCCACATTCACGGGAACTGTCCCCACGTCAGGCGATACCATTATTACTGTTACCGGCGCCGAAGCTTCCACCAAACAATTCTCGCTTGAAGTATCGGCAGTCACTCCGGCAACCACCTCCTTCGAACGCGTGGCAGACATTAACCCCGGACCCCCAAATTCCGACCCGGCGTTCCTCGCAAACTTCAATGGGCAGTTATTCTTCCGCGCCACAGGCAACAACAATGCCGGCGCCGAACTATGGAGATACGACCCCACCACGAAACTCCCCACCATCGCAGACGACATTAACCCAGGACCCACCGGCTCCGATCCCGCGTACCTCACCTCATATAATGGCGCGTTGTATTTCAGGGCAAACGGCGGAGACGGCAACGGCGCAGAACTCTGGCGCTGGAACGGCTCCGATTCCGGCAGGGTGGCTGAGATCAATGCCGGCGCGGCGGACGCCAACCCGGCTTACCTGACCGTGTTCAACAACTTCCTATACTTCAGCGCGACAGGTTCGGATGGCAAAGGGAATGAATTGTGGCGAACGGATGGCACCTCCACCCAGTTGATCGCAGACATCAACGGCTCGGGCGATTCGAACCCCTCGCATTTGGCGGTATTCAACAACGCCTTGTACTTCAGCGCCGTCAGCGCGGACGGCAAAGGCGTGGAGTTGTATAAGTTCGACGGAACAACCGCACCCGTCCGCGTGAGCGACATCAACCCCGACGCGGGCAACGCCAACCCCGCCTATCTCACCTTATTCAACAACGCCCTATACTTCAGCGCCATCAGCAACGACGCCAAGGGCATCGAGTTGTGGAAATATGATGGGACAAACAACCCCGTCCGCGTAACCGATATCAACCCCGAGGCGGGCGACGCCGCCCCATCCTTCCTCACCGTTTTCAGCGGCTCGTTATATTTCAGCGCCATCAGCAACGACGGGAAAGGGATCGAGTTGTGGAAATTCGACGGCGCCTCCCCGAAACTCGTCGGCGACGTGAACCCGGCAGGCAACGACGGTCCTGCGTATTTGGTCGTCTTCAACAACGAGTTGCTCTTCCAGGCAAACGGCAACGACAACGCCGGCGTCGAACTGTGGAAACTCAAAGGACAATAAACCAATCAACTCACAAAAGCCCTCGCCGCAACGAGGGCTTTTTGATTCAACCCAAAATGGGAAACCGCCAGGGAGTAATAATCAAACAAAAAAAAGCGTCGTAACGGCATGAAAAAATTACGCGCCATGAATTTCATTCTCCTGACGGGCTTCCTCCTCTTGAACTCCTGCGGGACGACAAGCAACGCTTCCTTTCCGACAAGTGAAGTTGCTTCAGCCACCTCGACCCCTCCGCCGCCCACACAAACACCCCCGCCAACCTCCACATTCACCGCCTCCCCAACCGCCACACCCATCCCGCATCCGCTATCGATCGATGCCATGCGCGCGCGCGACTACCCCGGCAGTGACGTCGTGATCGAAACCACGCTCGACCCCGGCGTAAACTACAACCGCTTCATCGTCTCCTACCTCTCCGAGGGACTCAAAATCTACGCGCTGATGACCGTGCCCACCGGCGAAAAACCCGCCGATGGCTGGCCCGTTGTAATCTTCAACCATGGATACATTCCCCCGGACGTGTACGTCACCACCGAACGGTACGTCGCATACGTTGACCTGATCGCGCGCAACGGATACATCGTCTTCCGCTCCGATTATCGCGGACACGGCAACTCAGAAGGCGAAGCGCGCGGCGCGTACAGCAACCCCGATTACACCGTAGATATTTTGAACGCCGTCGCATCCATGAAAAAATATCCCGGCGCCGACCCGAATCGCATCGGCATGTGGGGACACTCCATGGGCGGCTACATCACCTTGCGCTCCATGGTTATCACGAAGGATATCAAAGCCGGCGTGATCTGGGCTGGCGTGGTCGGTTCATATCCCGACCTTCTATACAACTGGCGTCGCGGAACAGGCGCCTCCCCCGACTCGGCGCCGCGCCCGGGTTCGTGGCGATCTACCTACGTAGATCAGTTTGGCTCGCCGGAACAAAACCCGGTGTTTTGGAATTCCATCTCGGCAAACTCATATCTCGCCGACATCTCCGGTCCGATCCAATTGCACCATGGCACAAACGACACGGACGTGCCGCTGTTATTTTCGGAAAACCTTTTCTTTCAAATGCTGGACGCCCAACAATATGTGGAACTGTACAAGTACGAGGGCGATAACCACAACATCTCGAACTACTTTAGCACGGCAATGCAACGGACCATCGAGTTCTTTGATCGGTACTTGAAATAACGCCGCAATCGCAAAGTAAACTTTGCGGCACAACCAGTGGAGATCGGGTATTCAAGAGATTTTGAGAAAGTTACATAAGTAAAAACGTTATCTTGATGCGCCGATGGGCATGTGCTATAAAAGGACAATCTTTCACGGAGGTCTCGTCATGCGCCTGCCCAAACGCTTGAATTTTTTCAAGGGAATGATCGCACTCGCCCTTGTTTCGCTTGCCTGCGGAAACTTCTCAACTTCCGCTTCCGAACCTGAATATCGCTACGACGATCTGCCCGCCCCCGGAAATGAAAGCGCGGCATTCTCTGAGTATCGCGCCATCGCACAATGGAACAAATTCGAGATCGCCTATGTCTTCGTCAACGGGACAAGCGCGTTATCCGGCAACGAGGAACAAGATGTGGTGCGGCAGGCTTTCGCGATGTGGGCGCGATCTACGCCGCTCACCTTTACCGAAGTTGCCGGCAGTTCGCAAGCAGATATTGTCATCGGCTGGGCAGAAGGCGAACACGGAGACGGCGACCCGTTTGACGGGTCGGGCGACGTGTTGGCGCACGCCTCCTTCCCCAATCCTTACGAAGACCGCCAGGTGTTCCTGCATTTCGACGATGCGGAACGCTGGGTAAACAGCGACTCGCGCAACGTGGACTTGCTCACCGTTGCCGCGCACGAGATCGGTCACACTTTGGGGCTGGGTCACAGCGACGATCCCAACGCGTTGATGTATCCCAGTTACAGCGGACCGCATCGCTTCCTCGGGAACGACGATATCGCCGGCGCGCAAAGCCTGTACGGGGTGGCAAGCGCTCCACCGCCTGCGCCAGATGTCCCTGCGGAAGATGCGCCGCCTCCCAGCGCGGAGGACGATTCGGACCAGGATGGAATCTCCGACCGCGACGAAGTTCTCGTCACCGGCACCAATCCCAACACTGCGGACAGCGACAACGACGGCTTAAACGACGGCGTGGAAGTCGTCAACCGCATGAACCCGCTGGACGCAGACATGGATCGTGACGGCGTGAACGACGGGCAGGAGGTTGCCGCCGGCACGAATCCATTCTTCCCCGAGCAGGCGGATGTGTCGCCGGAACTTGAAGAGGAAGTCAGCGAATTCTTAACCGAAGCCATCGAGTTGCAGATTCGGGCGTATCGCAACAGCGACGCGGCGATCGCCTCCTCGATTATGGCGGGCGATATTCTCGAAAATCTATTTGCCGAAATCGATGCGCTCAACCAGCAAGGATTGGTTTCGATCTCCGAGGTCGATTACTACAACAGTTTCATTCACGACATCCGCGTAGTCAGCGACACGCGCCTCGAAGTGGACACCTGCGAAGTGTGGACGATCACGGTCTATCAAAGCGCGGATGGGCAAGCGGTTTCGAGCGACGGTCCCAGGTTGTTGCCGCAGACGATCACGATTCAAAAACTGAACGCGGGCTGGTTCATCACCTCGGTGATTTTTTTTGACGCGCCGGCGTTTTGCAATTAAGATCGAAACAATTCAGCCGTAGCGCAAAGTTCACTTTGCACCGATCTGGCGACGACTTCCGCCCGCAAGGTAAACCGTGCCGAACTGCGATAGCGCGAGAAAGGCTTAACTCCGATGAACGTCAATTTCAACAAACGCTCCACACAGGTTGCCACCATCGTGTTGATCCTTTTGCTGTTCGTGTGTGGCGTGACGATCCTGCTCGGCATCTTGTTCCGGAGTCGCAATGCCAGCCCTCCCGCCGCCACCGATACTCTCGCCTCCACTTCGACCTTCGCGCCGGTGTTTACAGAGACGCAAACAGCCCGACCAACTTTTGTCCCCACTTCCACACCCTTCCCAACATTTACCATCGTCGTTCTGCCTCCCGGCACGATCAAAAAGCCGACGCGCACTTTCACCGCCGCGCCGGTATTCACCCGCACAAAATTGCCAGGCGGGCCAACTTCGACACCGACACTAACGAAAACCCCCACGCTGACATCAAATGCTTCATCGTCAAATACGCCGGGCGCCTCAACCGCGACTCTTACGAACACCCCGGGCGGTCCGGCATCGACCGACACGATCACGCCAGGCGGACCAACTTTAACGCCCTCTATTACCAGTTCGCCCACACTGACCTCAGACGCGCCAACCGCCACCTCAACAGCATCGCACACGCCAACCCCCACGAACACGAACAGCCCGCCTGTTGGACCCGCCGTTTTCGCTGTGGGACCAGGCGGTGCGGATGTGATCCCGCATCAGATTGTGCGCGCCTCCAGTAATTTCCTCTACCTGTTTTCCAGCCAGGATTCCTCCTCGCTCCTGCGCGTGTATCGAACTAACAACCCCGGGTTCCCCAACTCTGCGAGCGATTTCGCCGCCCCGATCACAATCAACGAGTCCAGCAGTATGCTTTCTGTGGATGCGGTCTACAACGGCGGAACGATCATCCACGTGTTGATCAATTTGCGCAACGGCGAGATCAAAGATTATCCATTTGACACCTCCACCAATACCTTCAAAACTGCCATCACTCTTGCCACAGACAGCGGCTCAGTGAGCGGCTCACCATACGTGGGAACCAGCGGCATCAGCGGGATGATGGAGCCGGGCGGAACTTTGCACGTCGGCTATTGGACGAACAGCAACCACATCCTCCACCGTGCCTACACCTACAATAGCGGATCAAACACCCTCACACCCGCAGGCGGCTTCACGCAAGTGGATACGGCAGGGAGCGCGAATCATCCATCCCTTGCCATCTCGCCAGCGAACAACTCGCTTACGGTGGCATGGATATCGCAAGCAGTCAGCCCGCCACAAATCCTCACACGCGCGCGCCAATCAAATGGAACGTGGGGCTCCATCGAAACCGCCAGCACATCCCCGGTGTGGACGAGTTCCTCGAACGGACTCAACATCGACCAGGGTCCCAGTCTGATCATCGACTCATCCGGCGCGAAGCACATGGCATACATCCAGGAGTTCGACTTGTCCGTCGGCGATTATGGTCGTATCCACTACGTGAGCAATAACGGTTCAGGTTGGGTGGATCAGCCTCTCGCGGCGTTCACGCATGATCCAGCCGTCGCCATTAACAGCAGTGGGCAGATTTACATCATTGGTCATGGGCATCCACTGAATGCGACCTGCACCTCCATGGACGATATTTGCACCATTCGGAAAAATGGCGCGAACTGGAACAACCCGGTACTATTTGCCTCGCCCCCGGGCAGTTTCTCCTTTGACGCCAGCCCTTCGGTCAAATGGTCGGTCGTTGGATTCAACCGCGCGGACATCATCGAGTTCGTTTTCTTCATGACCCCGTACGAAAGCCCCACGCTGTATTACGGACGCTTCCCATAATGCGGAAACTCATCTCAGTCATCGGCGCGAGCGGCGTGGGCAAGACGACCTTCGTCAACGCGCTGGCAAAAACGGGATTGTTCGCGACGGCATTCGAACAACATGCCGAGCGTCCGTTTCAGTCGCTGTTCAAGCAGGATAACAAATACGCGCTCGCCAACCAAATGGATTATTTGCTCTTACGCGCCGAACAGGAAAAGCAACTTCGCGCGGGCGATAAAACTGGATTGATGGATGGCGGACTCGACCTCGACTTCCACGGATTCACCCGCCTCTTTCACCGCCGCGGCTTGCTCGCTAACCCTGAATTTGATCTGTGCCTTCGGCTTTATTCGCTCTGCCGCGAGTTCCTTCCACCGCCCGATCTCATCGTCGTGCTGAGCGCGCCGCAAAAAATAATCGAGGGGCGACTCGCCTCCCGCAGGCGCATCAACATCGCGTCGGCGCAAGATGCGGAATCGATGGAGGGATTCATCCGCGAATGGCTGGAGTCAATTTCCCCGGAAAAAATCCTGCGCATTGACGCATCCAATGAAGATGAAAACTACTACGGCGCGGCGAGACAGTTGCTCGAGCGAATTTCTTAGCGTCGTAGCGGCAACAGAAACGACTGAAGTCGTTACTACCGTTTAGTAAAACTTCAACCGATGCGGCATGGAAATGAATTTATTGACGATAGGCTCGGCAAGGATGAACACCCTGCCCCACGATAGATTTCCCTCGGCGTTGATGCAGGTTTGCAGTGTTAAATTGCCTGGGCGATTGAACACTTTGAAAAAGAGACGGGTTGACGATAGCCGTTCGCCCGTGTCGAGGTCTACAAATTCGCTGGTGACGCTGTTCGGACTCAATGCCTGAACACGCATGAATTCACGGACGATGAATGTTTCGGTTTTGCCATCGCCGTAAATCAGATAGATCAATTGTCCCTCTTCCAACAATGAAAAACTTTCACCCGCGAGATAATTATGCGCCAGCAGACCGGTCGTGCCGTATCGCGCCGCCGCGTTAAATTGCGTGAGAGTTTCGGGTTGAGTGGAAACGAAAGCAGGGCTATCCTCAGGCTGAGGAACGACAGGGTAAGCAAATAGATCTGGGACGTAGATGCCGCGCAGTTCGTCCGCTTGGCCGTTTGCCACATGCGCGATAAATTCATCCAGCGGCGGGATTTCGCTCCCCTCCCACGCCCGCGCAGGCGACGGAAGGATAAGGAACGCCATAGCAAATATTAAAAGCAGACTGCGCAAATTGGCGCGTGGTCGGGTCATGCCTGAAATTGTAGGAGGCTTACCGCGATCTACAAATGTCTGATGGAGAAAATTCAATTACAGTTCTGAAATTTCATCCGTTGGTACTGTAAAGTGGCGAGAGTGTTTTAGGCTCGATTATTTTCAAGTGGTACTTAAGCGCGATTGGACCTCAGAAAACTAGGGCGTTGAGAAAGCCAGGCATTGTCAACTTTCATGGGCTTGCAGGCAGTGATGTTTTCCTGTATCCTTGAACCAACAACACCATGAGCGACACAACCATCATCGTCATCAGTATCCTCGTCTTCCTGCTCATCCTATTCGCAGGGACGGCATGGCTGGTGTTCGTCTATTTCCCCAAAAAGACTTTATCGGTTGCCAACGAACTGGCTGAGACTGTAAAGAACACGTTGGGGCTGACGCCGCAGGTGACCATCAACCAGAAGATCATCTACAAACGGACGAATGAAATCCTACAGTTGGCGATGATCGAGCAGGATTACGATGTCGAATATGAGACCAGCGACAAACTGCTAGGAAGCGAAAAACGGATTCACCTGCGCGGCATGTACCGGGCAAAGATCGGATTCGATCTGCAAAAGGGATTCAACATCGAAGTCCATCGCGGAGGATTTCTCAAGCCGGGTCAAGTCATCTTGCAACTTCCGCGCGCCGAGATTCTCTCCGTCGAACCGCTGGACATACAAAAGACATCTTCCTCAGGTCTGATCAACTGGGTTTTGAGCAAGGATATTGAGAACGCCACAAAAGAACTCAATGCTCTGGCGTTGGATAAAGCCTCCAAACTGGAAATGCTCGATGACGCCGAAAAACGGATCGAAAACCGATTGAACGAAGCGCTCCTGCCGAGGCTGGTCAATTACCAGCTCACGCATGAGGTCAAGTTTCTTGAATTGGGGACTGGCGGGTGAGGTTAAAGACCAAGCGGCGCACTCAATTGTGCGCCGCTTCTTATTTCTTCTTTCTGCTGGTCTTATAAGTCGGTTTTCTTTCGCGAACCATCCTAGCAATATCGTCCACAGAATATTGGTCCAGCCACTCATGGCGGTCTTTGGAATAGTCGCCCTTCCCCATTTCGAACTGTTGCATAAAACGAATCATCCCAACCAGACCAAGCTCGCGAGAAAGCGCGGCTAGCCCAGCGACGCGAATTTGCTGAGGGGTCATCAATCGTATGTTCATTCGATTTTCTCCTTCATCCAATCCAAAGGGTTTTTAACTTCTACAAGTAATTTCTTCGACAAGCGTTTTGCCGTCTTGAGCAAGCGGTCATCTGTGGTAAGAAAAATATCCGCTTTACCCTTTTCCGCACAAGCCAGATGAACTGCATCAAAGCCCACAAAACCTACCGTCTGCAATTCACGAGCGCGCGCCAGAACTGTGTCACTGATCTCGATAACAGAATTGACGAATTTAACAACACGTTTCAATCGTGATTGTTGGTCAACGTCGGGCGTGCGATCAATCTCGATCCCCAATGCTTCACTGCCGAGCCATGTCCATTCTTTTCGTTCCACACGTGAAAGAAGGAGTACAATCGCCTCGGTCTCAAGCCGAATCCGCTCCTGACTTTGATCGTCAAATGGACGATTAAGCACACAGTTATCGAGATAGATTCTAGTCACTGCGAGCAATTATAGCATTGACAACTCATCCAGTGTCTCACAGGTAAACGTAATACCTCCCCTCCTCACCTCATCTACACGACATGAACAACCCACGAAAAATCTCACGGATTATCGAACCGCAGGTCACCATCGAAGGCGCGGGCGTGCGCTTACTTCGCTCGTTCGGTCCGAAGGTCAGCAACCTGTTCGACCCATTCCTGCTCTTCGATCACTTCGCCTTCAACGATCCGCTCGAAGGACCCCTGCGCGGCTTCCCATATCATCCGCATCGCGGCATCGAAACCGTCACCTACATGCTCGAAGGCTCCACCGCGCACCGCGACAGCCTCGGCAACGAAGGCACCATCGGTCCCGGCGACGTGCAATGGATGAGTTCCGGTCGCGGCATCCTCCACGAAGAAATGCCCCGTCGCGGCGAAAGCGGCAATATCTACGGCTTCCAACTCTGGGTCAACCTCCCCTCGCATCTCAAAATGTCTGAGCCGCGCTATCAGGAAGTGAACGCGTCAACGATTCCAACATTTGAAAAGGATGGAGTCAGAATCCGCGTCGTCGCTGGGACGGTGGACGGAGTCAACGGACCCGTCGAAGACATCTCCGCCTCGCCTCTTTATCTCGACGTGGAGCTGGCTCCCGCCTCCGTCTGGCATTTCCCCATCCCCAGCGGACACACCGCAGTGGCGTACGTTTTCCACGGCGAAGGCGTGTTCGGCGAAGACACAGTTAACGCCACTCACATGCTCAAGTTTTCAGACGAGGGCGATCACATCACGGTCAAAACAGAAAACGACTCCGTCCGCTTCATGCTCATCGCGGGCGCGCCGTTCAAAGAACCCATCGTGCCATACGGTCCGTTCGTGATGAATACATTGGAAGAGATTCAAGAAACGTTGAAAGAACTGCGCAACGGGACCTTCATAAAATAAAAGGAGATAGACCTCACAGGTCTCAGAGACCTGTGAGGTCTTATAATTTAATATGACTCAAGTCCTCTACGGCGACCGCCTCGGCAAACAGGGGCAACTCCGACTCGGCACTTCAGCCATCCTCTTCGATGAAAACCAGCGCGTCCTGCTCACGTGCCGCACGGACAATGGTCAGTGGTGCCTGCCCGGCGGCGCAATGGATTCAGGCGAGAGCGCGGCTGAGGCTTGTATCCGCGAGGTGTGGGAGGAGACAAGCCTCCACGTCCGCGTGAAGCGTTTGGTCGGCGTGTACAGCGATCCGAATCAACTCGTCATCTATCCCGATGCGAATAAAGTTTTCGTCGTCGCGTTATCGTTCGAAGTGGCGATCGTCGGCGGCGAATTGGGCTTGAGCAACGAGACAACCGACGCGGGGTTTTTCTCGGTAACTGAGATGGACGCACTGACGATGCTTGGAAATCACAAGTTGCGCGTGGAAGACGCGTTGATGAACCGGGCTGAGGCGTTCGTCAAATAATCAACGAGACCGACTTAAGTCGGTCTTACAACCACCACACCCCGGTACACTCAGGCAGGACGATCCATTCGTTCTGGCTGACTTTTTCTCCCAACTCATCGCCGAAGAAGAAGCGCGACAACTCTTCGGCTTCCTCCAGCGATTCAAATTTGTAATCGGTGCGAATCCATTTGCTTTGGAATCCATTCGCATCCAGCCATTGATAGGTAGACTCGACATGCTCCAGCCGAATCGGACTCTCGTTGCCTGTGCCAAGCGACTCGAACAGGATGATCGTCCCATCTTTGCGCAATACGCGCCTCATCTCCTCCAACCAATTCTCCAATTCTCTAGCGCCTGATTCCTGATTCCACACCGCAAGATAACTCACGCTCCAGCCAGAGACGGCGAGATCAGCAGAGTGATTAGTAATTGGCAATTTTCTGTGGTCGGCGATATCTACCTGCCAGTTGGACAATTCGCTTGCTGCGAGTCGCTGGCGGCAGACACGCAACATTTCGCTTGAAATATCGAACGCGCGGATCGATCTTGCGCGAGGCGCAAGCAGGAGCGTCAACCGTCCCGTCCCCGCGCCGAGATCGAGGATGTCCAAGCCGTCGGGGCTGATAATTTCTTCGATTGCTTTCAAGATATTGCTTTGATAATCCTCCCGCGCAATTAAGGCTTCGTAACGATCCCCATCTGTTTGGTAGATTTTTCTTTGTTGTTCGTCACTCATTCTGAGTTTTCCAATCGTGTCACATTTTCTTGACATTTGATCTGTCGGCAGTTGAACTGCCGACAGGCGTGACGCAGTGCAACTGCGTCACGAACATCGAAATCACTCTCGCTGAGTTTTCCAATCGTAATTTTCTTTCAACACTTTCGCAGGGACTCCACCCACCAGCGCGTTGCTCACATCTATTTTCCCGCTGACCACGCTTCCCATCGCGACAAGCACATTGTTTCCAATGGATGAACCTGGCGCAAAGCGGACAGCGCTTCCGAGATAACAATCACTTCCAATTTCAATATCCCGATCTCGCGCGCCGACTCCGTGCGTCCAGAACTGCGAGCCGATGCCCGCCACCCACGAACGGTCGCCGAGTTTGAATCTGCCAGCCACATCGAAGTGATGACCCGACGTGATCAACGCATCTGCGCCGATTTCCAGCGTCCGCGCGTAATTCATCGCTTGATTTTCCTCTCGCAGTACCCAGTATCCGCATGAAAAAGTGTTTCGGTTTCCGATGGACGCGCCTTCCGCAATCTTGATTTTCATGGGGCCGATGAATTGATTGAAGAATCCTATCTTGGATTTCGAAATGGCAAATTCGTCAACGGCAATGATCGCGCCAAATCCGATTCGGGACTTGTCAATTCGGTAGCCGAACAGCAAACGATAGCCGAGAACGCGCAAGACGTTCAACGGCATGAGACTGATCAGGAACGCGAGAGCGACTTTTATAATGGGCATGATTTCCAAATTATAATCGGGGACATGTCAACTCTCTCCCCCTCCGCTCAAAAAATTCAAGACCTGCTCAACTCGCTTGGCTACAACTACACCGTGATCGAACACGCCGAGTCCACGCGCACGGCGCAAGAAGCCGCAGACCGCGCGGGATGCGAACTCGGTCAGATCGTGAAGTCGCTGATCTTCAAGGGCAAAGAGTCGCACAAGCCGATCCTCGTCCTCACCAGCGGCGCGAACCGCGTGGACGAAAAACGCATCAGCGAGTACGCGGGCGAGACCATCGGCAAAGCGGACGCTGATTTCGCGCGAACCGTCACTGGCTTTGCCATCGGCGGCGTGCCTCCCATCGGTCATACTCAACAAATTGAAACGTACCTCGATGAAGATTTCCTGCAATACGAAAAAGTTTGGGCGGCGGCGGGGACTCCCAACGCGATCTTTGAATTGAGAACGGACGACCTGCAAAAGATGACGGATGGAAAAGTCAGCCGCGTCAAGCCGTGACAAACCATACAGAACCATTTGGCCGCTGACCGCGCAGAAACCGCAGATTTTCTTTCTTTGGATCAGCGTAAATCAACGAGGGAAAACATCAGCGTAGAAAAAAACTTCCTACTGAGAAACAGCCGTCCCGTGGGGTGAAGCGGGGTTTCATCCGCAACATTTTTTGTTTGCATTGAAACATCCTTTGGCGTACAATCCGATGATCTAACCCAAGGAGGCTCGATGGCTACAACTGTACAACCCGCGCAAGCGGCACGCCCCATGACAGAAGAGGCGGACTTTCTTCAGATCAAATCCGTTGACCATGTTCATTTTTATGTGGGTAACGCCAAGCACGCCATGTATTATTGGTGGAAGGCATTCGGCTTCAAGCCCATTGCGTATTCGGGACTTGAAACAGGCAACCGCGACTTTGCTTCGTATGTGTTGGAATCGGGGCAGGCGCGGTTTGTTGTTTCCGCGCCCTATTCGCCGTCCAGCCCGCTTGCATCGCATCACATGCTGCATGGCGACGGCGTGAAGATGATCGCGCTCGAAGTGGACGATGTGGAAAAAGCATGGAAGGAAACCACCGCGCGCGGCGGAAAATCGGGATGGACTCCGCGCGAAGAGAAAGACGATCACGGCATCTATCGCACCTCCGCGATCTACACCTACGGCGAAACTCTGCATGTGTTCGTTGATCGCGGCGATTACAAAGGCGTGTTCGCGCCGACGTATAAGCCGATCAAATACGAAGCCGAGTCAACGGGACTCGCCGCAATCGATCACATGGTCGGCAATGTGCAACTCGGCAAGATGAATCAATGGGTGAATTTTTATCATCAGGTGATGGGCTTCCGCCAATTGCTTCATTTCGACGACAAAGATATTTCCACCGAATATTCCGCGCTCATGTCGAAGGTAATGCAAAACGGAAACGGGCGCGTCAAGTTCCCGATCAACGAACCCGCCGAGGGCAAACGCAAAAGCCAGATCGAAGAATATCTCGATTATTATTTGACGCCCGGCGTGCAACACGTCGCCATCATCACGGGCGATATCCTCAAGACCGTTGACGCCCTCCGCAGTCGCGGCGTGGAATTTTTGCGCGTGCCAGACACCTATTACGAGGCGTTGCCCGACCGCGTCGGCTCGATCAAAGAGGACATGAAAGCCATCCACGATCTTGGCATCCTCGTTGACCGCGACGACGAAGGCTACCTCTTGCAGATCTTCACCAAGCCCATCCAAGACCGCCCGACGATGTTCATCGAAGTGATCCAACGTCACGGCGCGAAAGGATTCGGCAAGGGTAACTTCAAAGCGCTGTTCGAGTCGATTGAAGTGGAACAGGAACGACGAGGCAATCTATAGTTGAAAGTTGAAGGTCAAAGGTCGAAAGTCAACGACCTGCGACTTGCGACCTTTGACATAGGACTCACACTATGAAATTTGCCACCGTCAGCACGCTTCGCGCCACGACCCAGCCTGCCATCGTCGTGGACGACCGCGTCCACACCCTGCCCTACCCCGACATGCTCGCGGTGATCGCCGCGGGCGCGGGAGCCGCATCGCAGAAAGCCGCAAAGGAATCACTCGCGCTGGATGAGGTGAAATTCCTCTCGCCGATCCATCCCAAAACCTTGCGCGATGCGTATGCCTTTGAAACCCACGTCAAAACCGCGAACCGTAATCGCGGACAAGATGTGCCAGAGAATTGGTATAAGTTCCCGGTCTTTTATTTCTCGAACCCCACCAACGATTTCGGGCATGATGACGTGATTCCCCATCCAGCCTACACCAACGCCATTGACTTTGAATTGGAGATCGCGGTGATCATCGGCAAGGCGGGCATGAACATCAAAGCAGAGGATGCCCCAAAGCATATCTTCGGCTATACCATTTTCAACGACTGGTCGGCGCGCGACCTGCAAGTGCAAGAGATGAGGGTCAACTTCGGTCCGGTCAAATCGAAAGATTTCGCCTCCTCCTACGGACCGGTCATCGTCACTCACGAATCGCTTGCCGATAAAGCAACAACACGACCGGGCGTGTACGACCTATTGATGACCGCCAAGATCAACGGCACAGAAGTCTCACGCGGCAACTTCAACGATATTTACTGGTCATTCGGAGATATCATCGCCCGCGCGTCCGAATCGGTTATGCTCCAACCAGGCGATGTGATCGGCTCCGGCACTGTGGGTACAGGGTGTTTGTATGAGTTGACCAAGAACCAAGGTCCGTGGCTGAACGAGGGCGATGTGGTCGAATTAGAAGTTGAGCGCATTGGTTTGTTACGAAACACGGTCGGCGCGAAAGGATAATCCATTGAACTCGCTCAAACAATTTACATGCGCGTCAATGATGTTGGCAATTGGGTTAACGGCGTGCGGCAATGCAACTCCAGCCGCTGAAAACCCGGGACAACTCGAAACTGTTGTGGCGTCAACATTGCAAGCTTACACTGCCGAGACGCCCGCCGAAACAGTTACGGCGGCAACGCCGCTTCCCGCTGGTATTGAAGTCTCTTTCAATCATGTTTCGTTCGTCATCCCCAACGGACTCGCTAGCGGCGCGACGCCAATCCTTGAGCCGGCCGTCGGTGGCGACACCGCCCCATGGGAAATGGCTCCCGAACATATTGTGTTTACGCTGACCGGGTATACCGGAACAGACCCAAACCATCCCATCCAGCCGACCATTTACGTATACCCAACGCAAGCATTTGCAGAGGTCAGTCCGGGCGCGAGCCTGAGCATCCCGGAGTTGCAGGCGTTGCTCGCCAGCCCGTCCGCGCCGGTCGATCTCGATTCGGCTCCGGGTATTCCGTTCTATAACGCGGGTCAAGACCTGGTTGCAAAAGGTGAGAGGCTAAATTTTCAAAACGGCTCAGGCATTCGCATGATCTCGCACTTTTCGCAATTTCCCGGTCCGATCATCCGCACCGGACAGATCTATCACTATCAAGGTCTCACCAGCGACGGAAAATATTATGTGATCGCGATCTTGCCGGTCGTGTCGCCGCTTCAATCCACAGCGGAGAACCCATCGGCGGACGGAATCAACTTCCCCGATTACGCTTCCGCCGCCCCGGGCGAAATGGACGCGTACTATCTGGCGGTCGCGGATAAACTCACCGCGGCGGATCCCTCCTCATTTACGCCGGTTCTTGCTTCCTTAGACGCCTTGATCCAATCTATAACGATTTCGCCTTAGGAGAGTTGCTTACCGCCGTTCCTTCGGCAGTTGAACTGCCGAAGGAACGCGGGAGAATTTACGCAATACGAAATACTACAATCCGTTTCTCCCGCAGTTGAACGGCGGGAGAACACACGAAATACGGAGTCCAAAATGCCCTTCTATCAAAAACTCGGACAAATCCCACACAAGCGGCACGTGCAATTCAGAAAACCGAACGGCGAACTGTACCGCGAAGAACTGATGGGACTGGAGGGATTCTCATCCCTGCAATCCATCCTCTATCACAACTTCATCCCGGCGCGCGTCAAACACACCGAAGACCTCGGCTCGCGTCTGCCTGAAACCGTGGAGTTTGGTCCCATCCGTCATCGCGCGTTCAAGACTGCCGATGCGCCTCTTGGCGGCGACGCGGTCTCCGCGCGGATTCCGCTTCTCGCCAACAAGGATGTGATCCTCGGCGTGGCGCGCGCGTCGAAGAGCATGGATTATTTCTATCGCAACGCGCAGGCATACGAAACGTGGTGGGTGCATGAAGGAAGCGGCGTGTTGAAATCGCAGTTTGGGAATCTCAAATTCCGCAAAGGCGATTACATCGTGATCCCGTTCGGCACGACGTGGCAAATGCACATTGACGGAAGCGAGGCGCGTTTCTTCACCATCGAGAACCCATCGCAGATCGAGCCGCCGAAACGCTACCGAAACAATTTCGGTCAAATGCTCGAACACGCGCCGTACTGTGAACGCGACATCCGCACGCCCGAAGAACTTGAAACGCACACCGAACGCGGCGACTTTGAAGTGCGCGTGAAAGTGCGCGATCGCCTATCGAAACACATTTTGGATTATCACCCCTTCGACGTTGTCGGCTGGGACGGCTATCTCTACCCGTGGATCTTCAACATCGAAGATTTCGAGCCGATCACGGGACGAGTCCACCAGCCGCCGCCCGTTCATCAGACCTTCGACGCGCATAACTTCGTCGTCTGCTCGTTCGTCCCGCGACTATTCGACTATCATCCGCTCGCCATCCCCGCGCCGTACAATCACTCGAACGTCAACTCGGATGAGGTGATCTATTATGCCGAGGGCAACTTCATGTCGCGCAAAGGCATTGACCGCAGTGACATTTCCATGCACCCCTACGGCTTGGCGCACGGTCCGCAACCCGGCATGACCGAAGCCTCCATCGGCGCGAAAGAAACGAAAGAGTTAGCCGTGATGGTGGATACGTTTTATCCGCTGCATCTCACGAAGGACGCGCTCGAATTCGAGAAGCCCGAGTATCAGTCCACGTGGATGGAAGGAACCGGAGAATAACATCAAAGACCTCGGAGGTTTTCAAAACATCTGAGGTCTCTTCAATCAGTCTATGAAAACGACAACCTCCCCCAACGCAAACTTCAAAACCATTTCCACGCGTATCCAAAAAGAAATGAAGCGACTCCACGTTCCCGGCGTCGCCATCGGAATTTATCACAAAGGCAAAGATTGGACGGCGGGATTCGGCGTCACGAGTCTCGAAAACCCTTTGCCCGTCAATGCCGATACGTTGATGCAAGTCGGTTCGATCAGCAAGACATTCACTGCCACATTGCTGATGATGCTCGCCGAGCAGGGAAAAGTGAATCTCGACGCGCCTGTGCGAAAGTACATCAAAGATTTCAAACTCAAGGATGAAAGCGTGGCGAAGAAAGTCACCATCCGTCACTTGCTTACGCACACGGGCGGATGGGTCGGCGATTATTTCAACAGTTTCGGCGATGGCGACGACGCGCTCGATAAAATGGTGAAAGATATTTCCCATCTTCCGCAGATTCAGCCGCTGGGAAAAATCTGGTCGTACAACAACACGGGATTCAACGTCGCTTCGCGGGTCATCGAAGTGGTGACGAAAAAATCATACGAGCAGGCATTGCAGGAAATGTTGCTCGATCCTCTTGGCTTGAACATGTCGTTCCTTTATCCAAGCGATATTCTCTTCACGCATCGCTTCGTTGTCGGGCATTATCGCAAAGACAAAAAAACTCACGTGTCGCGTCCGTGGGCGATTGGCAGGGCAGGCAACGGCGTGGGAGGAGTCGTCAGCACGGTCAAAGACTTGCTGAAGTATGCGCGCTTCCACATGGGCAGTGGTAACAGAATCATCACGCGCAAGAGTCTCAAAGCGATGCGCGTCAAACAAGTGAGCGCGGGCGGGCGCGGCGACATGGGCATCACGTGGTTCATCCGCTATGCCGATGCTCTCACCGCGTACGCGCACGGCGGCGCGACCAACGGACAGCAAGCGTATTTCTTCTACATCCCCGAAAAAGATTTCGCGCTCGCCATCCTCACCAACAGCGACGAGGGCGGCGTCATCACCGCGCAGACGTTCGGCTGGGCGCTCGACCTCTATTTTGGGATCAAACTCAAATCACCGAAGCCGATGAAGAATCCGCAAGACGGAAAAGAATTCGTCGGGCGATATAAGATCGGCACCGAATGTTTCGACATCAAGACAAAAGGAAAATATCTCGTGTATCATCACATCCCGCTTGGAGGATTCCCCACGCCCGACGCGCCGCCGGGTCCCGCTCTCGCGCCGATGCGATTCGCGTTTTACGACAAAGATAACCTCATCGGTTTGGACGAACCCTACAACGGCGCGCTCGCCGACATCCTCCGCGACGAAAAGGGACGCGTGAAATATTTCCGCGTGGGCGGGCGCGCGCACTTGAAAATTAAATGAGAAACAAAACCAACATTGCGATCGCATCCTTCGCGTTGATCGCGGCGATGCTCGCCTGCAATTTGCCCGACGCGCAACCGCCTACAGATGAAAACCAAATGCCACCGGAACTTCAAACCGCGCTCATGGAGGGTCTCCAAAATGGCGCGGACGTTCCCATCACCGCGACGTTTTCGCCGATACCAAGTCTAACAAGCACAACGAATCCAAACGCGGCGACGGCAACCATCACACCGACCTATTCCGTGCCGATGCTCATCGTCCGCGAGCAAACGAACTGCCGCGCGGGACCGGGTCAAGAGTACGCAGTGGTGTTCACCTATTTGCCGAACGCCAAACTGGAGATCGTCGGCAACTACGGGATCGCAAATTACTGGCTCGTGAAATCGTCCGACAGCCCAACCGGTCAATGCTGGTTGTGGGGCGAGTTCGTCGAAGTGAGCGGCAGTTACTGGGTTGTGCCGAGCGTCACGCCGCCGCCGACCGCCACGAAACCTCCGCCAAAAGCGCCATCGTTTCAAAGTTGGGATTATTCGTGTGAATTCAACGGAGTCAACACCGAACTCACTGTAACGCTGACCTGGTCCGACAAATCGGAAAACGAAACCGGCTTCCGCCTCTATCGCAACGGAGAGTTGATCGCCGATCTCCCGGCGAACACCACCTCGTTCGTGGACAAATCCGCGGTAGACTCCGGGCAGACCGTGAGTTATCGCCTCGAGGCGTATAACGCGGCTGGCATCGAAACCGATTCCACCAATTCATTTGGTTGTTAAACCGCCGTCGCGGTATAAACGCAAAAAGAAACAGGTCTCGCGCATGGCGCGCGAGACCTGTCCGACTCTATGAGCGTGAATGAAAATTATTCCTCTCCCAACGCTTCCTTCATTTTCTTGGTTTGTTTGCCGCGATCGTCGGTGTTGAGAATCCGTTTACGGATGCGATACGACTCGGGCGTGACCTCAAGCAATTCGTCGTCAGACAAATATTCGACCGCCTCATCCAACGACATGCGGCGCGGCGGCGTGAGGCGGATTTCCATATCCGCGCCCGCCGAGCGAATATTGGTGAGATGCTTTTTCTTGCACACGTTGATGGGCATATCCTGCCCGCGCGTGTTCTCGCCGATCACCATGCCTTCGTAGACAGCCACACCGGGACCGATGAACAACGTGCCGCGCTCTTCCGCGTTCTTCAGCGCGTACGCCGTGGAATCGCCCGCCTCCCACGCCACGAGTGAGCCTGTTTGCCGCGTGGACATCGCTCCCGCCATTTCATCGTACCCATGAAAGATGCTGTGCATCACCCCCGCGCCGCGCGTAGAGGTCAGGAACTGATAACGGAAACCGAGCAAGCCCCGCGTGGGCGCAATGTAGACCATGCGCGTCATGCCCTGACCCGCGTCGTGCATCTCCATCATTTTGGCGCGACGACTCCCCAGCATTTCGACCACCGCCCCAACCGTCTCGTTGCTGGTCTCGATGTGCACTTCCTCGAACGGTTCGAGCAACATCCCATCGTCCGCTTTGTGGAAGATCACTTCCGGGCGCGAGACTTGGAATTCATAGCCTTCGCGCCGCATGGTTTCGATGAGGATGCCAAGATGCAACTCGCCGCGGCCTGAGACCAAAAAATTTTCAGCCGAATCGGTCTCTTCGACTCGCAGTGAAACGTTCGTGCGAAGTTCCTCGAACAAACGCTCGCGCAGTTTGCGGGAGGTGCTCCACTTCCCCTCTTTGCCGGTAAAGGGCGATGTGTTCACGCCAAACGTCATGCGGACGGTGGGCTCTTCTACTTTAATTGTGGGTAAAGCAACGGGGTTCGCCGGGTCGGCGAGTGTTTCGCCGATGGCGATCTCCTCCAAGCCTGCCAGCGAAACAATATCCCCGGCATTGGCGGCTTCGATCTCGATCTTATTCAAACCCTGGAATGTGTAAAGATACTTTGCCGATTCGGGTAAATTTCTTCCATCCATGGTTAATCGCGCAAGCCGCTGACCGGCTTTGATCGTGCCGGAGAAAATTCTACCCACCGCGGTCACGCCGCGATAGTCGTCGTAGCCCAGGGTGGTGACGAGCATTTGCAGGGGCGCGTCCGCGTCCACGTTGGGAGCGGGGATGTGATTCAAAATCACGTCGAATAAAGGTTGAAGGTCGGGACCAAGTTCAGTGGTCAGCCCGGCGCGTTGGTCGATCCCGATGGCGTAGACGACGGGGAATTCCGCCTGCTCGTCGGAGGCGCCAAGTTCGATGAACAGGTCGAAGGTCTCATTGAGGACGCGTTCCGGTTCGGCGTCTTTGCGATCCACTTTGTTGATGACGACGACCGCTTTGTGTCCCATTTGAAGCGCCTTCTTGAGCACGAAGCGCGTTTGTGGCATGGGACCTTCCGCCGCGTCCACGAGGAGCAGGACGCCATCCACCATGTTCATCACGCGCTCGACCTCGCCGCCGAAATCGGCGTGACCGGGCGTATCCACGATGTTGATCTTGATGGGCTTGCCGGTCTTGGGATCGTTGAGCGTGATGGCGGTGTTTTTGGCAAGGATGGTAATGCCGCGCTCGCGTTCGAGGTCGTTGGAATCCATGACGCGTTCTTCCACGTGCTGGTTGTCGCGGAAGGTGTGCGATTGACGGAGTAAACCATCCACGAGGGTGGTCTTGCCGTGGTCAACGTGGGCGATGATGGCGATGTTGCGGAGGTCGGTGCGGGTTGTTAGCATTGGTTAGTTTCTTTGTTTGGTAGTTTGGTAGTTGGTTAGTCGAGCAACGGGGATATGCTTCGTACTGCGTATTGCGTATTGCGTATTTCGTGTTTACCTGTTTCCGTGTTTACTTGCGCACTTTGCGACAAAAAAGCCCCAGCCTGTGACGAGCGGGGGCTTTCGCGAGCCTTCCGAATTTCAGGACGTGCGGGCGGTATTGTATCAGAATGTTCGTAATTTGAGCAGGGAATGTTATAATCCGCGTATGGCTTTACCAAAGTAGAGAAAAAGGTGTGGTGAGTAGGGCAAAGGCTTGTGAGATGTGCGCGGCAAACCAGCGACGGGCGTGAGCGGCATTATGAAATTTAGCCTGTCGAATGAGAGCCAAAAC
>NZ_DBNHEF010000050.1:0-13893 GCF_057138825.1 Candidatus Defluviilinea gracilis | reverse complement strand
CGTTTGCCTCGTGAGCGGCTCTAGACTTGTTCAGCCCTTGTTTGGCAACTCCAATACTACTTCAAGTCTAATGGAGCGGAGCGAAGAATCTACGACATCGACGTAGAGACTCTTCGCTGGCGCTCAGGGTGACATAACATGAAAAGGAAGTCCACATGGCATATTATTTGGTCACAGCCAAACCGATTCAATCGAAGATGAACGATCTGCGCAAATGGCTCGACTCGGGCGAGATCCGCGCGATGCGCCCGTTTGGTAACGCCTTGCAAATGGGACTCGACAACGCTCGCTGGCAAACCGAAGGCATAGCAATTTGGGAGGAGGAAGATTATTGTGTCCCGCCGCTGGCACAGGAACGTGCCGCAGTTCTGGATGACTATTTCACTGAATTGAATGTTCAATATGTGAGCAAAGGCGAAGGGTGGAAACGAATCGAACCTTTGAAGATGCTTTGGGAGAAGAATGACTAAACTTTTTGAATCGACAAACTCCGTCAAGTCTGAGTTGAACAAGCAAAAATATATCGCTTCTGGCGAGATCGCCACGATTGTGTACCTCGCGCAGAAGTTAGGAAAGCCGCTCCTCACCGAGGGACCTGCAGGCGTCGGCAAGACGGAACTCGCCAAAGCCATCGCAGGCGCGACGGGACGGGAATTGATCCGCTTGCAGTGTTACGAAGGGTTGGACGAATCGAAAGCGTTGTACGAATGGGAATACTCGAAGCAATTGCTGTACACGCAACTCCTGCGCGACAAGTTGAACGACACCCTCGGCAAAGCGGACTCGCTATCCGAAGCCGCGGATAAACTCGCCAAAGAAGAAGATGTTTTCTTTTCTGAACGCTTCCTCTTGCAGCGTCCATTGTTGAAAGCGATTTTGAGCGAACAACCATCTGTGTTGCTGATTGACGAAATTGACCGCGCCGACGCGGAGTTCGAAGCCTTCTTGCTCGAAGTATTGAGCGACTTTCAAGTGTCTGTGCCAGAGTTGGGAACGTTGACCGCGAAGCATCGTCCGTTCGTGATTCTCACATCGAACAACACGCGCGAACTTTCCGAAGCGTTGAAGCGGCGCTGTTTGTATCTGTTCATTGATTACCCGACATTACAGGAAGAACTTGCAGTCGTGAGACTCAAAGTCCCAGATTTGAATCCGAAACTGGCGCAACAGGCTGTGGAGTTTGTGCAACGCCTCCGCAAAGGAGACATGCGCAAGTCCCCGTCCATCAGCGAGACATTGGATTGGGCGAACGCGCTCGTCGCGTTGAACGCATCCAATTTGGATAAGGACACGCTCGAGGATACGATCTCAGTTTTGTTGAAACACGAAGCCGATTTGCAAAAGGCGAAGCGGCAATTTATCAATCCGCCACCGCCGCCTAAGCCGAGGGCTGACGATCTCGGGAGATTTACAAATAATTAGTTTTTCTCTGCGGAGAACAACGAAAATTAACCGCAAAGAGCGCGAAGCACGCCAAGAAAACCTTTTTAAATCTTTGCGGCCTTAGCGTGCCTAGCGGTTCAAAAAAGGTCGAATATGGAATCTCGCATCCTTCAACTCATCTCAGCCTTACGCGCGAGCGGGGTGCGCGTATCACTTGCCGAATCTGCCGAGGCGTTTTCGGCGGTGGATATCATGGGGATTCAAGACCGCGAAGAGTTTCGGTTATCTCTGCGCGCCACGCTGGTCAAAGATCTGAAAGACATTCCCGTTTTCGATAAATTATTCCCATTGTTCTTTGGGACAGGGACGCCGCCAATGATGGGCGGAAATCCGTCCGACGATATGACGCCTGAAGAGGCGCAGATGCTGGCGGACGCGTTGCGGCAGTACACGGAGAATCTCCGTCAGCGGATGCAGAGGCTTATGAGCGGCGACCAGCTATCCCGTGCGGAGCTGGAAGCGTTGGGTCAGATGGTCGGACTGAATCAGATGGACGACCTCCGTTATCAAAATTGGATGGCGCAACGGATGATGCGCGCGCTGGCGTTCCCCGAAGTCCGCGAGGCGTTGAAAGAGTTGATGGAACAACTCCAGCAGATGGGTATGAGCCGCGACCGCGTCGAGCAAATGCGAAATATGATTCAGGAAAATTTGCAGGGCATGCGAGAACAGATCGAACAATTCGCGGGCGAACGCATTGCCGAGAATATGAGCGAGCGACCGTGCGGCGAAGGCGTGGACAATTTGATCAACCGTCCGTTCCACGCGCTGAGCGATGCCGATAAAAAAGTTTTGCAAAACGAAGTGAAGCGACTCGCCGCCATGTTGCGAACGCGGATCGCGTTGCGGCAAAAGCGCGCCAAAAGCGGACAACTCGACCCGAAGGCGACCATCCGCGCGAATTTGAAATATCACGGCGTGCCGATGGAGATCAAACACAAAGACCGCGTGCGCAAACCGAAGATCGTGGTCATTTGCGACATCAGCACCTCGATGCGATTTTGTTCAGAATTGATGTTGAGTTTTCTTTTTGCACTGCAAGGACAAGTACGCAAGACTCACGCGTTCGCGTTCATTGATCATCTCGAATCGATCTCGGAGGATTTCAGCGGCTCGAACGCGGACGAGGCGATCGCGTCCGTTTTGTGGCGGATGCCCAGCGGAAGTTACAACACCGACCTCGGCTGGTCGCTCAACGATTTTCAAAGCGAATACATGGACACGCTCAACGGGCAGACAACGCTCATCGTCGTCGGCGACGGGCGCAATAATTATTATGATCCGCGCCTCGACATTTTCTCCACGATGAGCCGCCGCGCCGCGCGGACGATTTGGCTGAATCCCGAACCTCCATATCTCTGGCACGGTGACAGCGACATGCCCAAGTACGCGCCGATGTGCAACAATGTGTTGAAGGTCAGCAATTTGAGGGAGTTGGCAGAGGCGGTGGATTCGTTGTTGGCGGGGTAGTTCAGTGAAAGTGAGCAGTGATCTGTAAACAGTTATCAGTTGGGTTTATAATTTGGGAGGATACACGACATGGAAACCATCGAATTCGAATGGGACGATGAAAAAGCCGAAGATAACGTTAACAAACACGGCGTTAGTTTTGAAGAAGGAGCGACCATCTTCAACGACCCGATGATCGCTACGGTGTTTGACCCCGAACATTCAAAGCGCGAAGAACGGTATATTTCCATCGGGGTTTCCGTTCAAGGTCGCCTATTAGTCGTTGTGCACACCGAACGAGAAGAAAGAATTCGATTGATCAGTTGCAGAAAAGCAACGAATGGTGAGAGAAAAACCCATGAAAACAACTAACAAGAAAAAGAAAAATGACGAAATGCGCGCTGAGTACGATTTCAGCAAAGGCGAACGTGGAAAATTCTATCGTCCGCTGGAAAAAGGCTATACCGTTCGCGTAAATCACAAAGATGGAACGACCACAGTCAATCATTACGCGCTAACGGAGGGTTCTGTATTACTTGCTCCCGACGTGCGCGAGTATTTCTCTGATTCGCAAGCGGTCAACGAAGCCTTGCGCTCTTTGATCCGCTTGACAGAGAAAATGCCCGCGCGAAGATACAGCACACAAAGGTCAACCGCGCGGCAGGTGGCGGAAAAGTAGCACGATGACAGCGACATGCCCAGGTACGCGCCGATGTGCAACAATGTGTTGAAGGTCAGCAATTTGAGGGAATTGGCAGAGGCGGTGGATTCGCTGTTGGCGGGGTAGCATTTATGGAGAAAAATGGAAATCGATATTGCTCTCTCGAATGCAATCAAAAGCTTAGATGGCTTGTCTGTTGGCGACTCGTTTGGCGAGCTATTCTTTCGTCGTTCTCCGTTCGAGACGGCATTCGCCGATCTACCACAGACTTTTTGGAACTGGACAGATGATACACATATGGCTCTGTCTATTGTCGAAATTCTCAAGGAGTTCAACCGAATCGATCAAGACGAATTGATTGCATTGTTTGCCAAAAGATACAAGCAAGATCCTAATCGCGGATATGCGGGAGGCGCCCATCGCCTGCTAGGTAAAGTTGCAAAAGGAGGGAGCTGGCGGGACATTTCTCCGACCCTGTTCGGCACTGGCTCTTTCGGAAATGGCAGCGCCATGCGCGTCGCGCCGATTGGCGCTTTCTTCTACAGCGATCTTGATCGAGCAAAAAAGGAAGCGGAATTATCCGCAGAGGTTACTCATTACCACAGTGAAGGGAGGGCTGGGGCTATAGCAGTCGCGGTCGCCGCCGCGATTGCAACCAACCGACCATTTCCAAAAGGAAATGACTTTCTAAAGGCTGTGATTCCCCACATTCCCGATGGAGTGGTAAAGACTAACACCGAGTTGGCAATGCAAATTCCATCCGACGCGATCATTGACGCAATGAAACAACTGGGTTCAGGAGAAAAAGTTTCAGCGCAAGATACGGTTCCATTTTGTTTGTGGAGCGCCGCGCACCATTTGGATGATTTTGAAGATGCATTATGGAATACAGCCAAGGGCTTGGGAGATGTCGACACTACATGCGCCATCGTCGGTGGGATCGTAGCTTTATCGGCACCTGAAATTCCTCAAGCATGGCTTGCTCGACGGGAACCTTTGGGATTAACTTTTTAACCATTCAAATTTCAATTCAACCAGTCGTATAATCCTCCTCATGGCAAAAGCAAGCAAGCCCAAACCGCCAGCCGACGACGAAACATCACAACTCTACAACATTCTCACCCGCGCGAACCAGATCGCCAGCAATACCGAGCTGGACGATCTCCTCAACCAGATGCTCGACCTCATCATCGAGGTCTGTGGCGGGAACGCAGGCACGCTTTACTTGCTCGACTCGGAACAAGACGAACTCATTTTCAAAGTTATTCGGGGACCCAACAGCGACCACAGTTTAATCGGCAAACGGATCAAAACGAACGCGGGCATCGCAGGCGCGACGATGGCACAACTCGATCCGCTCGTGATTGAAGACCTCGCGCGCGATCCGCGCTGGCAAAAAGTGTCGCGCAGTTCAGAGGGGCTTCGCAACGTCATCTCCACTCCCCTGCTCTTGCGCGGCAAACCCATCGGCGTCGTGCAAGTTTTCAATTATTCCCACACGCCGCTACAAATCATGCAGATGCTCGGCGCGCGGATGGCATCCGAGATCGAGAAAGCGATGTTGCTGGAAGCCAGTCAACAACGGACAGCGCGACTCGAAGCGTTGATTGACATCATCGGGATCATCGGTTCGAATCTGGACCGCGACCTGGTTCTCCACCTCATCGTTCGCTACGCCCGCGACTTGCTCCACGCCGAACACGCGTCGTTATTCCTCATTGACGAAGAGCGCAACGACATTGTCTTGCACATCTCCTCAAGCGAGTCGAAGGTCCCCGCGCTGCGCGTCCCACGCGGACAGGGAATCATCGGCGCGGCAATCGAAAGCGGCGACATCATCTTCGTTCCAAATGTTCACGCAGATGATCGACACTTCAAAGACGCTGAACCCATCACGGGAATCACAACCACCTCATTGATCGCTGTTCCTCTCATCACACAAGCGGTTCAACTCGGACAGGAACTTGGGTCCGCCCAACCGCAGATCATCGGCGGGCTTGAAGCCATCAACCGCGTGGACGGCTACTTCACCACCGAAGATGCCGATTTACTACAAACGTTGGCAAAGCAAGCCGCGACGGTTTTCCAGATCGCCAAACTCTACGGCGACGCGAACGAACTCTTCCTCGACACGATCCAAGCCATGGTCGCCTCCATCGACGCGAAAGACCCGTACACGAACGGACACTCGCAACGCGTCAGTGAATTTTCGGTTGCCATTGGCAAACAAATGAAACTCTCTCCTGAGATCATCCATCAACTGCGGATTGGCGCATTACTCCACGACATCGGCAAGATCGGCATCCCCGATACCATCCTCAGCAAGCCAGGTCATTTGACGGAGGATGAAATCAACACGATGAAACAACATCCCGCCATCGGAGCGAGCATTATGCAAAACGTGCGGCTGTTGCGCAACGAAATCCCTGCGCTGGCGGAACATCATGAACACATCGATGGGACGGGTTACCCAAACCACCTTACGGGCGACCAAATTTCACTGTTCGGAAGAATCGTCGCCGTCTCCGATGTGTTCGACGCGCTGACCTCCGACCGTCCCTACCGCGCCGCGCTCGACGTGGAGGAAGTCTTGAACAAAATGCAAAAAGATTCGGGTTCGCATTTCGACGACGCATGCGTGCAGGCGCTCATCAAAGCCTATCTCGCGGGCGAGATCAAAACACAAAAAGACCGCGCGGCATAAACGATTTTGTAAAGCGATTCGCGCTTTTGCTGGCTTCCCCATTCGGCAATCGCTTGGTAAGATACCCCCCATGCCTAAAATTCTCATCGTGGACGACGATGTCACCATCACCAACTTGATGCAAGTGCTTGTCAGCATGAACGGACACCAGCCGACGACGGTCAACGACAGCCTGAAAGCCATGGAGACTGCTCATTCTGTGAATCCCGACCTGATCACGCTGGACTTGATGATGCCCGACCTGACAGGTTTTGAATTGTGCGAACTCCTGCGTAACGATCCAAAGTTTGCAAAGATTCCGATTGTGATCGTCAGCGCGAAGGATGATGCCGAAAGTAAAGCGAAAGCCAAAAGCGTCGGCGCGACGGATTACATCACCAAGCCCTTCGGCATGGATGAGTTCATCGGCAAGATCAAATCTTTGACGAGTTAACTACTTTAGACCTCACAGGTCTTGAAGACCTGTGAGGTCTTTCTGTTTGGTGTACACTTGGGGACATGCCGCCACTTCCCCTCTTTAAACATACTTTCACAGTTCCACAAAGCGCCATTGACGAGTATGGTCACGTCAATAACGTGATCTACGTGCAATGGATGCAGGATGCCGCCACCCGTCACCCGCAGGCGATTCCCGAATTCAAGCAACCCGAAAATACGGGATGGTTTGCGCGCGAACATCGCATTGAGTATCTCGCGCCTGCTTTTCTCGGCGATGAACTCGAAGTCCGCACGTGGATCGCTGAGGAAAAACTTTCGCGAGCGGTTCGCAAGTATGAATTCGTCAGGACGGCTGATAACAAGGTGATTGCCAGAGGCCAGACGTTGTGGTTCTTCGTCAACCTAACTACAGGCAGACCTCTCCCAATCCCCGCTGAAATCATGGCATTATTTCCGATTGTTCCCGACGAAAATCCCACATGATTCATCCTGCGTATTGCTGCCGCAGAGTCACGAAGACGCCGAGAAAATATTTTTATTATTTCTCGGCGTCTCTGTGGCTTGACCGTGTAACGTCAATTATTTACTCGCGTTCCAGGCTGTTCTTGCGCAAGTGCGACATAAATGTCGCATTACGAGAGACAGTAACGTCAATTATTTAACCAGGATTATTTTTCCAAACGTGCGCGGATCGGTGTAGATGCGTGTCGCCGAAGTGGACAGCATCACTTTCTGCTGTGTGCTCGCGCTGTCCGTGTCGCTGAGGCTGACGTTCATCCCAAATACCGCCCCTTCGGAAAGGGTGATGTCTTTGAGGAGCTCCTTCGGGATGAATACCTCCAAAATGTAGCCATCCTCGGTTTGGACCTGAGCCTGCTGGATCGCAATGACGTTCGAGGCGTCGGGTCCATTGAACCAAGCGAAGGCAATCGGGGGAACGCCGGCAAAATCGCCGACCGAGACGCCGATCTGGTAATCGTCGTTGTTCATGCCCGGGTTGTTGTAATCTTTTTCGAGTTGCGTATCAAACTGCCACTCGGCATAATCTCCGTGCCAGAGATCGGTATCGGCGACGGTTTGATAATGCACGTCGTCCACCACCTTGAGGGCAAAATACAATCCTTCCTCAGACCAGCCTTGCCAGACTTCGGCGGATAAGTCTTGCGGTCCCTTCCAACTATCTGGCGCGACCGTATGAGCGATCTGCGAGGCGTCGTTCAAGACGAAACTCGGCTCGGCGGACCAATCGTCTAATTTGCCGTCAATTGTGATTCCGCTGATCCTATGGAGTTCCATCGTGAAGGGGCGCGGAACTAATAACGCATTGGGGCCTACCGTCGGGACGATATGAGGCAAGCCGCCCTTCTCAAACCCGGTCTGGATCGCGTCCAGCATATCATCGTCGCCTTGACTCAATTCCCAGATCATCACGCCGCCAAGTCCCTGATCTTTTGCGTAGCCCGCTTTTGCGGCAATCGATTCGGGGTCTTCGTAACTGATGAAGATTTTCGTGGAGGGGTTGTACAACCACGGAACCTGCGACTCGTCGTTCCAATAGCGGGTATACGTTTCAAAGTAATCGGCTTTGAGTTCGGTATAGTAAAAAGAACCCGCTTCGTATTTACCGGGCGCGCCGCCTGTATTGGACTGGAACAAACCGTTATTCTCTTCAGGCACGCCCTGCCATCCATGTCCATAGAACGGGACGCCTAACACGATCTTCTCCGGCGGGATGCCTGCAGTCAAGTAGTTGCGGATGCTGGCATCCACCGTTTGAGAGGCGCTGCCGGGGTCGCCGGATGAACTATACAGCGGAGCATTGAAATTCGTCTTGGCTTCCCAAAGTCCGTGCAGGTCATACGCCATCACGTTGATCCAGTCGAGAGACTGACTCAACTTCGCCCATTCATAGTTGGAGTTGTTATCGCCCCCGCCCGGCGCGGCAATCGTCAGCAGGTACTTCTTGCCGTCCGCTTTGCCGAGTTCATCCAATTGACTGCGGAATTCCGCCAACAACAACGTGAAATTCTCTTTATCTTCCGGGCGCGCCCTGTCGGGTTCCTCGCCGCCGCTGACCGGGTATTCCCAGTCAATGTCAATACCGTCGAAGACACCTTTGTATTGTTTGAGGAACAAGTCCACGCACGAAGCGACGAACGCCTTGCGAGATTCGTCCGTCAGCGAGGCGTCGGAGAAATTTTCCGACCAGGTCCAGCCGCCTATTGAGATCAGCGTTTGAATGTGCGGATATTTTTCTTTCAGTTGCAACAATTGATTGAAGTTTCCATGCAGAGCGGTGGGATCGGTTGAATCGTCTTTCCCATTGACGCTTTCTTTCGCGGTGTATATCCGCCCAGTATCGGCGGCTATATCGCCAAGGACGCATTTGCCATCGTCAGTCACATTGGCAAATGCGTAATTGATATGAGTGAGTTTGTCCGCTGGGATGCTGGAGACGAAATAGCCTCGTTGATCGGCAACCCATTGGGCATAATATCCGACCACGCGTTTGCCTTCGGCTAAAGAAGGCGTTGAGTTACAACCGCTCAGAATATTTGCCATCAACAACACCAATAGGACACAACTTATTTTGCGCATGCTTTATCCCTTCATGACGATCGGTTTGGTTTGATTCGACTTCAACAGATTTTTCCCAACACATTGGAAAGGAGTGTATCACAAGCATTCTGAAAAAACCTGACAGGTTTCCGCATAACGGTTATTAATCGCGCTCTGCGTCCACGGTATGATTTCTGATGGCAACGACACGCGTAAAACTTGTCAGGTTTTACGCCAGCAGTTTCTGATACACCTTCAACAACTTCTTCTGCGATTCGTGCCATGTGAATTTCGTGAGCGCCCGTTCGGAGGCGGAGTCGGCTAATCGTTTCGATAAGTCGAAATCGTCGAGCAAGGTCAACGCTTGTTTTGCAAGATCATCGGGGTCGTTCGGCGAAAACAACAACGCGTCCACATCTTCGCGGGCGAGTTCGCGGACGATGGGCAGATTCGACGCCAACAGCGGACGCCCGCCCGCCATGTATTCCAACACCTTGATGGGACACGCGCCTTGCGTGACGTTGCGGTCGTTGAACCCCAGCGGGGCGACGCAAATGTCCGCGCTGGCGATCAATGCTGGGATTTCATGATGCGGCACGGCAGGCTGGACGATCACGTTCTCTTCGACGCCCAGTTTGCGGATCTGCTTCGCTAAAAATTTTCTCTGCCTCGAACGCCCGCGCCCGACGATGTGGAGTCGAACCGCTCGCTGTTCGAGAATCTTCGGCAAGGCTTTGACTACGACTTCGAGTCCCTGCCAATCGGCGAGGGTGCCGATGTACAACAACGTGGGGATTCGTCCCTCGCGGCTGGGCAACGGCGAGGCGGAAAAATCCGAAGGGCTAACTCCGTTCGGGATGACTGTGACCAGCCTCAAGGGGAGTCCGAGCGAGGCGATGTAGTCGCGCGTCACATTCGAGGGGCAGATGATCGCATCCGAAAGATGAAGAGTCGCAATCTCCTGTTCTTTGATCTTGGTCAGCAACTCCGAATCGATTCCAGGGTAATGATATTTGAGTTCAATCGAGGGAAGTCCGTTGACTTCAAAGAGGGTTTTGTAGCCGAAGCGTTTTTTGTTCTGCGCGATGGCAAGCCCATCCCAGATGTTTCGATAATGCGCAACATCGTACTCGTGATGCAAGGCGAGATGGTTGAAGACCGCCTTTCCAAAATGCGTGGCGCGCGCCAAAAAATTTTGCGAGACGTCTTGCGAGATGCGCGTGACTCGCGCACCTTCGATCGCGTCTTCGGTCGGGAGCGCGCCGTCATTCGGCGTAACCAAATGGACATCAAATTGCCCATTGACCAACCCGCGAATGTTATGCAAAATATGTGTGGACGCGCCCTTCGGGCTGGGCACGACATCGAAGGCGGTATAGAGTACGCGAGGCATGACAAGATTATAAACGAGGAGATTCTATGGAATTTGTTTTGTGCGGAGGCTTACTATTTGCAGTGATCGTGTTCTTCTATTTATTGAACACCGCGCGCAAACGCGTCAGCGAAACAACGTCGCTCGGCAAAAAACAACTCCTGCCTGTTTACATCTCGCTCGCCGACAAGCCCACCTCTATCATTCAAGGGATGAACAAACTCCGCTTCGACGTGAACAAAACGGAAAAGGCGGGCGACAAATGGCGTTGGATTCCCATGATGATTTTTTTCGCAGGCATTGGCTTGATGCTCATTGACGGCATCCTGCTTTTGCTCGGATATTTTTCGTTCGTCTTCACGGGCGGCGGCATCGCGTTGTGGATCGCCGCCATTGTGATGGCGCGCGGATTGCGGAAAAGCGATTCGTACGACATCTCGACTCGCTACAACGGCACGCGCGACATCCTCTACACGCTTCGCGACGACCTCAAGCCTGACTCGACCTACTTGGGCCATCTCGACCTTACAGGTTCCCTGCTCCCCACCAAAGTAGCGCGTTCCGCCAACGACGCGCAAGGGCGCACGACCGAATACTTCCGCGACGAGTGGCTCGCGCTGAAAGCAAAACTGTATGACGGTAGTATTCTCCGCGTTTCGGGAATCCAAAAATCGAAGAAGCGAAAATCGTATTGGAAGCGCAGTCGCATCAGCGGCAAGATGAAGAGCAAGCCTGAAAAGTTCAAAGGCACCGCGCACGACTTGAAAGTCCGCATCGTGCCGAACCCCGAAGTGTATAAAATTGCCAAGACCAGCGACGAGTTCAAACAGGGACTCAACATCGGCAAGTTCACCATTAGTCAATTAAGCACCGAAGGCGGCATGGTCTCGTTCGTCGCCAATTCACCTTTTGAAGAAGTGGAACATGAAAACATCTTGCAAATCCTCAAGTCGGCATACACTCTCCTGCAAAGAAAGGCGGCGTAAATGAGTCGCAAAATTATCCCGTTCGTGGTTGCATTCGTTCTGGTCTGTCTCGTGATGGTGGTTGCCGCGTTGTTCTCGTTCAGCGGACTGGCGAAGGCGGAGAAATTCGGCGCGTCGCAAATCTGGTCGCAGAGTTACGATACCGCCGAAAGCATGAAGGTCATCAACTTGATGGGCGATGACAACGACGAACTCTTCATCCAAAACGCGCAGAACGTGACCATCTTCGATGGCGGTGGAAATATTCTGTTCACGAAAGACTATCAATACCCGAAGACCACGCTCGGCGACGTGAACGGCGACAACCGCGAAGATGTGGTGGTCTTTTATCTCGGCGACTTGGGTTATTCAGTGGACACGATCATTGACGGACAAGCCACCACGCTCGCGCAAAGCCTGACTGTCGGACTCCCCGCGCGCGTTGCGATCCTACGCTTCCCCTCTGGACCTCAAATTGTCCTCGGCGATTCTGGCGGCGGACTTCAATCGTTGAGTCTCAGCGGTCAACCCTTGTGGAATTACTCCGTCGGCGGCGAAGAGATTCGCGGACTCGACGACGCGCTCATCAACGGTCAAACACATCTCGCCGCCGCGTCGCATGACGGCTCGGTGGTGGTTTTAGATGAAGATGGGCAAAAAGTTTGGGAGGCGGACCTGGAGTCCCTGCGGAGGATGCGCGCGTTCGACTTCAACTCCGATGGGAACAGCGAAATCCTGACGGGCGGCGAGTTCGGCGCATTCGTCGCATTATCCGCACTGGATGGGAGTCAAATTTATTCGCAAAGTATGGGACAGGCAGTGTCCGAGATCCGCGAAGTGGAATTGAACGGCGACCCGTCGTCGCGCGAGTTTGTGGTCGGCGGGAAAGACGGCGGCGTGTGGGCGTTTTCGATCAACGGCGGCGCGGTGAATCAAATGTGGACGGGTTCGCTTTCGGACAAGGTCACTGAAATTTCTGGCATCGACGTGGACGGCGACGGCGCGGAGGAAGCGGTGATCGGCGACGATAGCGGGACTGTGGCTGTGTTCACGGGCGACGGCTCGCGCAACAATTTAGAAAATCACAGCACGGGCATCACGCGCATCGACGTGGGCAGACTCAACGGCGAACGTTATGTGGTGATCGCGGATTATAACGATGTGCAAGTGAACAAGGTCAATTTCAATTCGATACCAGGATTTCAATACACGCCGTTGGTCGTTGGCGTGATCGTTTCGGCGTTCATTTTGATCATCGCGGCGATCCTTGCTTCGATACCGAAGAAACCTGAATTGAAAGTGTCGTTCCAAGATAAAAGCAGGGAATCGCTCGAAGCCGAACGCCGCATGTTGAAAGAGTCAATTGCGGATGTGGAACGCTTGCGCAAATCGGGCGAGGTGACAGGCGACGCCTACCTTGCGCGACTCAAACGTCTGCGCGGCGATCTCGCGGACAACGAAACCGCGTTCAAAACTGCGGGCTTCCCCATCAAAGTGGAAACGATCCAGTGCCCCAACTGTGGCGGCACGCTCGAACTCGGCATGGACAAGTGCGAGTATTGCGGACAGGTGTTGTTGTCGTAGGAGTAAACAGATTTCATCAGGCACGTATCCCAAAATACTCAGGAAATAGAACCGAAGCTGTAAAGCAGAAGTTAAACAAGACAGACACCCTATGGCGACGGGTGTCTGTCTGTTTTCAAGGATGTTTACCGTATCGTTGTTTGGTTATTTGTCAGCGCGGATTATTGCTCGTGTACAACGCCAGCATATTTCCTGTTGGGTCTCGAAAGATGCCAAACCAGCCAAAGCCGGGAATCTCCTCTTTGGCGCGCACAACCTTGCCGCCGAGTTGTTCCACTTGTTTCAAATCGGCTTCGATGTCGTCGCTGTCAATATAAACGATCACTTGTCCCGCCGGGAATTCTTGCGAAACGTTGGGGAATCCGCCGCTGGAAACGGCATCGCCTGATTCCCACAGGGTGTAATTCATTTCAGGAATCGGCGTGATCTTCCACCCGAACAACTCCCGATAGAACGCTCCAGCCGCGGCTTGCTCGGCGGCGGGAATTTCAACATGGACAATATTCCGTTTGGACATGGTTACTCTCCTTTTTGGTTGACGCGATTCTAGAATATATGTTCTAACCTGTCAAGCGTCAGATGTGGGAATGCTATGGCTTTACCAAAGTAGAGAAAAAGGTGTGGTGAGTAGGGCAAAGGCTTGTGAGATGTGCGCGGCAAACCAGCGACGGGCGTGAGCGGCATTATGAAATTTAGCCTGTCGAATGAGAGCCAAAAC